>JAEWGR010000047.1 GCA_023388195.1 Bacillota bacterium | reverse complement strand
GGTATTTCCTGCAAGGGTAGTATACCACAAACCAAAAAAAAGTTGTACGCAACAAAGGAATTCCTGTTAAAATAGCAAATTTATTCCATAGGTAATGGACACAAACGTCAGGAGGCCTCGGAAATGGATAAGCTGCGATTAAAAATATCCAATATTGACAGACTCGGCCTTGTCCTTGATATCTCACGCGTGCTGGCAGTGAGGCAAATCAATATCGTCTCCATGGAGCTTGAACTGAACACGATTTATGTAGAAATCGAGCCGCTGGACGATATCGGGAAACAATCGCTTATCCATGAACTAAGCAAGATTGAACTGGTCACCGCAGTAAGTGAGATCAACCTTATGCCGCATCAGGAACGGACAGAACAACTTAATGCCGTGCTGACTGCCGTTGGTGACGGCATTATCGGCATTGACCTTGACGGCCGTATTACCCAATACAATCCGGCGGCTGAGAAAGTTGTGCGTTTACCGGCCAGCGAGGTGTTAGGACAGGCATTTACTTCTATCTTCCCTGCCAACAGTCCACTGCTGGAGGCCTTGCATGCCGGAACCCGCTACAACAACCGTGAGGTCATGCTGGAAAAAACCAAAAGCCATTATTTATCAAGCGGGCGCCCCATTGTTGATAAAACCGGCCGGATCATCGGCGCCGTAGCTATTATCAAAGATATCAGCGCCGTCCGGGAACTGGTCCTGACTGTAACCAGCCAGTTGAAAATAACCTTTGATGAAATTTTATTTACCAGTCAGTCGATGCAACGGGTAGTTTCCTTTGCCAAATCGATTGCCAGAGGCGAATCTACCGTACTCATCAGGGGCGAAACCGGCACCGGTAAGGAATTGATTGCCCGGGCGCTGCATGCCGCCTCACCCCGCAGTAAAAAAACCTTTGTGCCCTTGAACTGTGCCGCAATCCCTGATGCCCTGCTGGAGAGCGAGCTATTCGGCTATGAGGACGGGGCCTTTACCGGTGCCGCCAAAGGCGGCAAGCCCGGCTTGTTTGAATTTGCCAACAGCGGCACTATTTTTCTGGATGAAATCGGCGAAATCCCCGCCCACCTGCAGGCTAAACTGCTGCGGGTGCTGCAGGAGGGCAAAGTCAGGCGAATCGGCAGCAGCCGCGAAATCCCGGTCGATGTCCGGGTGCTGGCAGCCACCAACCGCAACCTGGAAAGTATGATTACCAAAGGCAGTTTCCGGGAAGATCTGTATTACCGGCTAAATGTAATTCCCCTGTTCATCCCGCCGCTCCGGGAGCGAAAGGATGATATTCCCCTGCTGATCCAGTTTTTTCTTAAACGCTGTGCCGCCCGTCTCCATAAAGAGACAGACACCATCAGCCAGCAGGCACTGACAAAGCTGACCGGCTATCATTGGCCAGGCAATATCCGCGAGCTGGAGAACGTCATTGAACGGGCCGTCACCATCGTCATCGGCAACATCATCCAGGCCGAGCATATTATCTTTGACCAGGATTACTCGCCGGTAACGCCGGCCCTCCCGCAGGCCTGCAACCGGACACTGGAAGAAATCATCAACGAGGTTGAACAGGATGTCCTCGTAAAAGCGATGGCTAAGCACACAACCTCCCGGCAGTTAGGAGCCGTGTTAGGCTTATCACATACGGCAGTACTCAAAAAGCTGCACAAATACGGACTGACCTTAAAACGCAGTTAAAATTAAAACAGCAGTTCTTCCGGCGAAGAACTGCTGTTTCCTTATTATTTTTTAATAATTTGCTCGGAGCGGCTCAATGGTTCACTGATATCCATGTGGCCTGTAATTGTACTGATCTTCTTGCCCTCAACCAGAATCTGCACCTTATGAATATCGGGAAACTCGGTAAGGGTATTGACAATAGCGCCAACCAGCAAGGTTTCACTGGCCGAACCACCCACATTTTTCTTGACGAGTTTATCGTCAAAATCGACATAGGCAACATGGTCCTTGACTGTCAGGTTTTTCACTTTTGTCCCGGCCGGCATAACACTGACAAGGGCCGGGTCTTTCGTCCCGGCCAGCAGCAGCTCGATGGCCGTGCGGGCCGGCTGGCTGTTGACAGGCACTTTATGAACCTCAGGCACAAGCAGCATAGCGTCCTTAGTCGCATGGTAAATGACAAGCTGCATGGTCCGTTCCGGACTGGCAGGCGTATTGGGCTGCTGCGATTGGGCCGGGTTATTCTCCGTTGTCCCTGCTGCCGGCGGATTAACAGGTGCCGAACTGTCACACCCGGCAGCCATAACCATTACCGTCAGCAACAAGGCCATCATAATCAATCTCAAATTATTTTTCATAGTACCCACCTCTTTAGTTTAGCTTGGCAGCCTGGTCAAAAAACCGTTCCAGCCCCCGTACTATTCCTAGAGACATTTTCTGTTGAAAATCGGGCAAGCTGAGGAGTTTTTCCTCATCAGGATTAGAAATAAACGCCAGCTCAATGAGCGCCGCCGGCATCCGGGTCCGCTTAATTACATAGAAGTTGGCCTGATTCACCCGGCGGTCCTGCAAATTCCCCGCCTCTACCAGACTTGTTTGCAAGGACTGGGCCAACATCGAATCATATTTTGTTTTCTGGTAATAGTACGTGGATGTGCCGCCTACAGACGGGTCGGTAAAGGCATTCATATGGATACTTAAAAACACATCGGCTTTGCGGTTGTTAGCCACGGTCGACCGGGCGTTAAGCTCTTCCACATCTGACGCCTTGGGGCCAAAAACATCACGATCCTCCTGGCGGGTCATGATGACCCTGGCTCCTGCCTGCTCCAGCAAGGCCTGCACCCGCTTGGCCACAGCCAGGGTTGCGGTCTTCTCCATATAATTAGTGGGGCCGATGGCACCGGGATCACTGCCGCCATGGCCGGCATCAATGGCAATCACCTTGTTTTTCAGACCGGTTGTAAAGGAAAAGTCAGGTATCGGCACAGGCTTGTTGATATCAACAACCACCCGGAAAGGCTTCTTGGCCTGGGGGTCACTGGGCAGGGTAAATACCCGGTAATCCAGGTTGTCCTCCATAGTCGGCAGGTCAAAAACGACCTTGGTATCCTGACCGCTGGCCGCAAAGCTTACTTTCTCGATCACTTTGCCGTCAAAAGTAAGGTTCTTAACCGTCTTGGCCGGGGTTGTCCCTTTTATTGTCACACTTAACCGCGGCGTTGGCCCGGAAATAACAACACCACTTGCTTCCACAGGACCGGATATATCCATAACCAATCGCAGCATGGCCGAGCCGGTTAAGGCCTCCGTATGATTCGCCCACCGGACCTGACTCAACTCCGGCTGACGGCTGGCAGCGCGAGCTTCGACAGTTTTGCCGGCACTTACTTTCGGCAGGCTGATAGCAGGCTTAGCTACAGGAACTGTATCCGGAGCGGCATATACACCTGTCCAGGAAACCATAAACAGGACAAGCACAAACAGAAACGCTATCTTTCGCAATCAAGGCACCTCCAAACCGCGAAGTGTCCTGATAATATTCGTGCTCCTTGTCAAAATTCCTGCAGGACTTAGGTCTGATTTTCTAAAAAATTACAACATATGCCGTAATTGGATACAACAAATGGGCAGCTATTTATTTTTCTTCACCCTGTTGTCGAATAAGCTGTTCAAACAGGGCATCCGCCTCCGCCAGGGCCTGTTTAGTGGCCTCCGCGTCAACAGTAACCTCGATTGCCAGAATATCGCCTTCCTTGCTTGCCGGCAGCAGCTCCCGGGGCCAGTTGACCCCCGTCTCCTGCTCTCCCACTAATAATACCGCCTTCGTCCCTTCAAACCGGTCAATCACTGCTTTTACTTTCATAAGAGTTTATCGCTCCTTCGTAATCGCATACGTCCTGCCATCACTTGTAACCGTCAGTGTCCCCTCCGTGTCAGTGCGGTATACCTGCATTTTTCTGTCACTGTATCGCTTCAGGACTACGGTATGCGGATGCCCATACTCGTTGCCGGCCCCCAGTGAAATCAGTGCGGCTTCCGCATTCACCGCTTTCAGGAAAGGCAGGGTCGACGATGTCTTGCTGCCGTGGTGGCCGCTTTTCAGCAAGGTGCTCTTCAGGCTGGCTGCGTCTTTTTTGAGCATCCGCTCCTCCGCCTCTTTTTCCGCATCGCCGGTCATCAACATCGAGAAATTCCCATATATTAATTTAGCCACAATCGAGTTATTGTTCAAATCCGGTTCAGAACCGCCGATAAACGGCTGTTCCGGCGCCAGGATGCGCAGCTGTGCTTCATTGCCTAATTCGATGGTTGTCCCGGCCGTAACCACAGCAAAGGGAATCTTTTTCTTGCTGATCTGGGTCAAATATTGCCGGTAGAGGTTCGAGGTTGTTTTCTGGCCGCTGTCATATACCTGTTTGACTGTAAAATTGGCAAACAGAGCGGCGGCACCCCCAATATGGTCGGCGTGGGGATGGGTAATAATCAGCTTATCCACCGTTGTGATTCCCTGACTTTTCAGCATACTGACAAGCTTATCCCTGGCCGGGACATCGCCGGTGTCGATCAACACCACTTGTTCAGGGGTCCGGATCAAAATGGCATCCCCCTGCCCAACGTCAAGCACCTGGACAGTCAGCGGTGAACCGGCAGCAACGGTGGCCGGCGCTTTGCCGCCAGGCTGGGCGGTTATCCCCGCACCACTGCAGCCGGCAGCGACCAGAACGGCAAATAATGCCACAGCTATAACCAGCCCTGACCATGAGCGTATTCGTTTCATAATATTCTCTCTCCCCAATATGTAAATCTGCCCCAACCGGCAGCCGGTGAGATTAGCAGGACAAACTAAAAATAGGCAGTTTCCCGCCTACACCTAGCCCTACAATTGAACCAAGCCAATACTGATCCGTATCGCTTCGTCCACTCTGCTCATAATCTCTTCACTTAAATGTGTGACCTTTTCCCTGAGACGCCGCTTGTCAATAGTCCGGAGCTGCTCTAGCAGCACCACCGAATCTTTCTCAAGATTATACTGACTGGCATTTACTTCAACATGTGTGGGCAGTTTGGCCTTGGATATCTGGGACGTAATCGCCGCTACAATAACCGTGGGGCTATACTTGTTGCCAACATCATTTTGAATGACCAAAACCGGCCTGTGGCCACCCTGTTCAGATCCAACCACAGGACTCAAATTAGCATAATAAATATCTCCGCGCTTGACAATCATCGCTACTCACGCTCCGCCAGCAGGCCGGGCATCAGTTCAAATGTGTCAATATCAGCCAACAGGCCTTCTTCGGCCAATGCCAGATTAATGACTGCCATTTCCTGATACCCCTTCTTCATCATATCCCGTACCGCTTTTCGCTTGCGCTCTTCTATATAAAGACGCATGGCTTCTCTGACAAACTGACTTCTGCTCAATTTGTCCATAGCTATTATGCCGTCTACTTCCTGCAACAATGCATTTGGAATGCTTATCATGATCCGCCGTAACTCTGCCACACCTTCACCCCCGCCAGTATGGAGCATATTAAAAGATAATATTATTATATAAGCAGTTATATACCACTGTCAACTTTTTTATATACTTTAATAGCCTTTTATGCCGTACAAGGCTGCCGGCACCGCTTTTATCAGATCTGTCGCCGTCATGCCAGCCATACCGGCCGCTGCCGCCACATCACCGGCCAGACCATGAACATATACCCCGGCCACCGCCGCATCATGGCTGGAAAGTCCCTGGGCGATCAGGCCGGCGATAATCCCGGTAAGGGCATCACCGGTGCCGCCGGTGGCCATGCCTGCATTGCCGCTGGTATTAATATATACTTCTCCATCCGGAAAAGCAACAACAGTACGGGCTCCTTTAAGCACAACAATGCTGCCCCATTCGCCGGCCGCCTGCCGGGCCACTTGCACCCTGTCGGCATTTACAGCCTGCACCGTGAGACCGGTCAGCCTTGCCATCTCACCGGGGTGTGGCGTCAATACCGGCAACGCGCTGCAGTCAGTAAGGATGCCGGTATAGCCAACCAGGGCATTTAAAGCATCGGCATCAATCACCAGCGGGCAGGCGGCGGCTGCAATCACGGCCCGGACCATCGCCCCGGTCTCTTCCTGACAGCCAAGCCCCGGCCCAATAGCCAGCACGTCACTGGCTGCCGCCAGGCTGACAATCTCCTCTACCGCCGCCAGCGCCACCGCACCGGCCGTGGTTTCCGCAAGCGGTCTTGTCATTACCTCAGTCAGCTTGACTGCCAATAGGTCCTGCAGGCTGACCGGCGCCGCCAGGGTAATCAGACCGGCCCCGGACCGCAGTCCGCCTTCAGCCGTCATAGCCGCAGCCCCGCTCAGCCCGCGCGAACCGGCCACAACTGCCAGCCGCCCGTTTACGCCTTTATGGGCGTCCGGACTGCGCCGGGGCAATATCAACCCAATCATGTCAGCCATAATAATATTTTGCTTTATTGCCTGCCCGGTCACAATCGCCGTCGGTATACCAATATCCGCCACCGTGAGCTGGCCGGCATATTCAGCCCCGGGATACAAAAACAGTCCCGGTTTGGGCAGGCCCAGCGTGACCGTATGGCTGGCCTGCACCGCCTTGCCCCAAACCCGGCCGGTATCAGCATCCACACCGGAGGGGATATCTACCGCCACGACCGGTTTACCGGCAGCATTCATCAGCTCAATAAGCTGGGCCATATCCCCGCTGGGTTCGCCGCGAAACCCGGTACCGGCCAGGGCATCCACCAGACAGTCGGCAAAGGTCACAGCAACCTTTACCTTGTCCCACACCCGCTCATGATTAATCTCAATAATATCAATTCCCATTAAATCAATGATGTCAAGATTAAGCCGGGCATCACCGCCCACGGCGGTTTTCTCGCCCAGCAGAAAGACCTTTACCTTCGCCCCCTGGTTGGCAAGATGCCTGGCAATCACATAGCCGTCGCCGCCATTATTGCCTTTACCGGCTAAAATACAAAACTTCCGCTCTGACAGCGGTTCCAATATTGTTTCCAAATGCCGGACCACCGCCACCCCGGCGTTTTCCATCAATACTGCCCCCGGAATACCATATTCCTGAATTGCAATCCGGTCAATCTCACGCATTACTGCCGCTGTTGCTGCTTTCATCACTTTCCGTCCCCCTCTATAACTGCCTGCGCTGCCGCATATTCCCGGGCATGCGTTAGGGAAATATGGATGGCAGTAACCCCAAGTTCACCGGCTAATGCAGCAAAACCACCGTGCAGGACAATGGCCGGTTTGCCGCTGCCGGCAGTTACAACCTCAATATCTTTAATATTCCCGCCGGCAAAACCGCTGCCAAGCGCCTTAGCCACAGCCTCTTTGGCCGCAAACCGGGCCGCAAAGGAAGCTGCCTGCTGCACACCCCGGCTGCGGCAATAGGCCGCCTCACCGGTTGTAAACACCCGCCGCACAAACGGCTCCCGTTCCACCGCCGCCCTGATCCTGTCTATCTCAATGATATCCATACCAACACCAATGACCATAGTTCACCTTCCATAAATTTACAAATAAGACTTCAACGTTAATTATAACCTAAAATGGCCAATAAAAAAACTAGGTTTTTTCACCTAGCTGTAATAAGCTTGCCAATCCGGCCAGATATAAGACTGCTTAACTCAGGTTATTGGGCCCCGCAACCGGGCCTTGCCGCAAAAACCGCTGCCTGACCCGCAGTTTAAGCACCGTTAACAGCGCTTCCCGGAAAATCGAAGAAGACATCTTGGACTCGCCCCCTGCCCGCTCTTCAAAAACAATCGGCACTTCCTTAATCCTGAACCCCAGTAAGTAAGCGCGGTAGGTCATCTCAATCTGAAAACAATAGCCGGTTGACTGGATTCTGTCAAGGTCGATGGCTTCCAGCACCTGGCGGTGAAAACACTTAAAACCGCCGGTGAGATCATGGATGGGGAGATTAAGCACCAGGCGGGAATAGATACTGCCACCCATACTGAGCAGCCGGCGCAGGGGATTCCAGTTGCTTACGCCGCCCCCGGCCACATAGCGGCTGCCCAGGACAACATCACACTGGCCACTGGCCGCTATAAACTGCGGTAAATACTTAGGATTATGGGAAAAATCAGCATCCATCTCAAAGATGAGCTGATACCCCCGCGCCAGAGCCCACTTAAAACCGGCAATATAGGCTGTCCCCAGGCCAAGTTTGCCTGGCCGCTTCAGAATAAAAAGTCTATCTTGATATATCTCTGCCTGCAATTGCTCCACCAGCTCACCGGTACCGTCAGGTGAGGCATCATCTACAACCAGAATATGAATGCCAGGCACAGCACTGTAAATTAAACACAATAACCGGGCAATATTACTCCGCTCGTTAAAGGTCGGAATAACTACAAGCTGCATAAGCTGTATCCTCCTGCCTGCGCCGTTACGCCAAAAGGCTGGGAACAGGCCCGTCTCAATCTATCCTGTATAGTATTGGACGTTTTCCGGAGAATATATCATTTTTTTTACATGGGAAAAAATTGCAACTGGGAGAAATAAAAAAACGAGGCAGCTATTGCCTCGTTCGCGTAGACCACAGATAGTTATTCACTTATCTCAGGGACGGTAATTGCGCTGAATGAATACCTCAACCCGACGGTTGGCAGCCCGGCCCTCGACCGTATCGTTGCCGGCCATCGGCCGGTATTCGCCATAGCCGGTGGCACTGAACCGTTCCGGTCTGAGCCCGGTTTCCTGGGCCATAAGGAATCTCATAAAATTTACGGCCCGCCGCGAGCTAAGCTCCCAGTTGGAAGGAAACTCCCGGCTGTTAATAGGCACCGTATCTGTGTGGCCTGACACGGTAACCTTCTGCGTCAGTGGCGACAACAGTTTAGCAATCTGGGTGCCAAACCGGCGGGATTCGGCCCGCAGTTCGGCACTGCCGGACGGGAACAGGGCTGTATCCTGAATACGGATCATCAGTCCGTCATCTGTCAGTGTTGTTGATAAATCACCACTCAGGCCATTGTCAACAATATATTTGTCCAGCATTTTTTTCAATTCGATTAATTGCGCCGTTTCCTGCATATACGCCTTTTCATTGATCCCGTTCATAGCAGTCATTACGGCCGGTATCTGCGGCACAGCCGGATTGGCCTGGCTGTTCTCAGGCTGCGGCGGTTTCGGGCTCTCCAGCAAAGCCGGGCTGCCGTTAAAAGCCACATTGAACGAAGCCGCAATCTGGTCGAATTTTTTCTGGTCAACCTGGGCGGAGGCAAATAATACAATAAACAGGGCCAGCAGCAAAGTCAGGAGGTCAGCATAGGGAATCAGCCAGGTCTCATCCGCATGCTCCTCATGATGTTCTTTTTTCTTTCTGCTCATTTATTTATCCTCCGGCTTTGGCTTTAACAGCTCCCGGACCTTTTGCGGAATAAATACCAACAATTTCGATTCGATAGCCATTGGCGAGTCACCGGCCTGCAGCGACAGGATCCCTTCCACCATCATCCGCTTCACTTCCACTTCTTCTTTGGAAATCAGCTTAAGCTTCGTGGCAAAAGGATGCCAGAGCACATAACCGGTAAATATCCCCAGCAGTGTGGCCACAAATGCGGCGGCAATAGAATGGCCCAGTTTTTCGATATCATCAAGACTGCCCAGTGCGGCAATCAACCCAATTACCGCTCCTAAAACGCCCAGTGTCGGCGCATACATGCCGGCCTGAGAAAAAATCAGGGCTCCATTGCGATGGCGTTCTTCCATGGCTTCAATGTCAGCATCCAGCACATCCCGGACAAAATCCACGTCCATCCCGTCAATGACCATGCCCATCCCGTTCTTCAAAAACGGATCCTTAATATCCTCAAGCTTGCTTTCCAGCGCCAGAATCCCTTCCCGGCGCGCAACCTGCGACAAATCGACAAATAGTCTGAGCAATTGCTCTTTGGCAATACGTTCTTCCTGTTTAAACAGCTTTTTAAATAAGGTGGGGAAATTTTTGAGTTGTTCCATAGGGAATGCATTAAACAAGCTGGCTGCGGTGCCCACCAAAATGATTATAAAGGCTGCCGGGTTTATAAGGGCAGCAGGACTTGCGCCTTTTAACGCCATACCAACAATAATAGCAAGAATCCCCAGGACGATTCCGATAACCGTTGACTTCTCCAATGAAAGCCCTCCCAATAACATATAAGCAACAACATCATCACATAATTGTATATCGTAATTTTTTGGACAATAATTAAGGGATTCTCTAAACAAAAAAAAAGTCCTGCCAAATAACGACAGGAAACGCCTGCTTTATTGTAAACACGACCGGATAATTTCAGACAAAATACTCAATTTTGGCCTGGGGAAAAACAGCCGCCAGGCGGCCTGTCATAAACTCCTTGATCTCCTGCATAACCTCCGGCTGATAAACATACTTGCCATAACCAAACTGACCGTATTTGTATTTTCGCTCGCTTTCCTCCATCGGCAAAGCGGTCGCCGGAAACAAATCCAGAATATTGTTCTTGGCCCGTTTGGTAAAGCGGTGGGAAATGAGCTCAAAAGTCAAATCGGCTCTGGCCGCCGCCGGCAATTGGGCGTCCAGTGCCGCCACCAGCCGGTCATACTCCTGCTGCCAGCCGGGAAAGTAGAAAATCGGCGCAATAATAAAACCCAGCGGATAGCCCGCCCCGGCCACCTTGCCGGCAGCAGCCACCCGTTCCAGCATGGACGGTGTGATATGCTCAAACTTCTCAATCACCGGAGCCGCATTCAGGCTGAACCGGAAGCGGGTATGCCCGTTATGGCGGGCTGTCAGCAGGCTGTCCACCTTGTCATGTTTGGTAACAAACCGGAACCGGCCCAACTCCTGGCGGCCGAAGAACTCAATGGTTTTATAAAGTACGCCGGTCAAATACTCGGTGGGGATCGGGTCGGACGTGGCCGCCCCCTCAAACCAGGTAATCTCGGGCGCCCGCTCGGCGGTATAAGCCTCGGCCTGGGCAAAGATATCCTCGATATTTACATATACCCGGAGATAGGGCTTTTTGCCCAGGGTAGTGGCCAGATAGCAATATTCACACATACTCGGGCAACTGGTGTTAAGCGGCAGCTGATAATGGGCTGAAGGCTTGCAGCTGGCAAACTTGGTCCCTTTTTTAACCCCGACCACCAAGGTGCGCTTGGCCTCGCGGAAGGATTCACCGGCTGTTTTCCCGGGAATCCCGGTCACCCGGTTATGGGAACCGGTAAACTCGACCGGCACCGCCAGCGCCTGCAGTTTTTCATATATTTCTTTACCAAGCGGATACTCAAGGGCTTTCGGTTCAAAAAAGGCGCGTTTGGGTACAAATACATTCATGACGGCAATTCACCTCTTTACTAGTGTGAACCGCCGTCATGACTTTTACCCAACGGGTTTATTTATTTTTCCGGACAGCCCCGCCGGTGTTGTTTTTACTTGGCCTGCAGCTTATTCATCGCCACATTGGCGGCAATCGCCACATTGTCGATCGGACTGCTGTACGGCGGCGCATAGGCCAGGTCACAATCAAACAGATCATCAATCGTGGCCCCCATCGTCAGGGCCATTGCCATTACATCAATCCGTTTGGCTACATCCCCCTTGCCAAAGATCTGCGCCCCCAGAACCTTGCGGCTGGCAGCCTCAACAATCAGCTTTACCGTTATCTCCTGAGAATCCGGCATATAGTGGGGTTTGTCCGGCGCGGCGGCTTTGGCGGTTACATATTGATACCCCAGGGCTTTCGCCTCCCGTTCCGTCAGGCCTGTTTTGCCGACATGAAACTCCAGCAGCCGGACAGCCACCGTGTTTAGTACCCCGCGGAAGGCAACACGGCTGCCGCCAATATTATCGCCGATTACCCGCCCGTGCTTGTTGGCAGTGGAGCCCATGGGGGCAAACACCTTTTTGCCTGAGATGATATTGGTATTCTCGGCACAGTCACCGCCGGCGTATATATCAGGGTCACTCGTCTGCAGATATTCATTTACCGCAATCGCCCCCGAAGACCCAATCGCCAAACCGGCTGCTTTCGCCAGCTCTGTATTCGGCCGGACGCCGATTGCCAGTACCACCACATCAGCCGGGATCACCCGTTTATTGGTCACGACCGCCGTAACCTTACCGCCCGCGCCGTCAAAGCGCTCCACCTTCTCGCCCAGCCCCAGCTTAATGCCGGCTTCCTGGGCATAATTGGCCACGGTAGCCGCCACCTCGGTATCCAGGAAGGCCGGAAATACCTGCTCCTGCATCTCGATCACCGTGACCTCAAGGCCGCGGGTTTTAAAAGCCTCGGCCATTTCCATCCCCACCAGGCCGGCGCCGATAATCACCGCCTGCCTGATCTGGCCGTTATCAATCCCGGCCCGGACGGCAACCGCATCATCAGGGTGCCAGAACTGATGGATGCCGCTGAGTTCAATCCCCGGCAGCGGCGGCCTGACCGGAGAAGCGCCGGTGGCAATCACCAGCTTGTCATAGGGAAATACCGTCTCGGCCCCGGTGTCCAGATTTTGGGCAGTTACCTTTTTTGCCTCCCGGTTAATCGCCGTGACCAGCATACGGATGCGGACATCCACATCCTTGTCCTGCTTGAAAAATTCCGGATTGCGCACAGCGCCGGCCGTGGTTTTGACAAAATCACTGATATCGGCAATCAAGCCGCCTACATAAAAGGGCATGCCGCAGGCCCCATAAGAAATAAGGGAGCCTTTTTCCAACACAATAATTTCCGCCGCCGGGTCTTCCCGGCGGATCTTAGCAGCCGATTTCAAGCCGGCCGCCACCGCGCCAATAATGATGATCCTGTTCATAAACACTCCTCCTGTCCCCGGGGAGGGGGTTTTACCTTAAACAAAAGACCCCGTACAGGGGTCTCTTATTGCTATTGAGCAGAGGCAGCCGGTGGCTGATAAACTCTTGCCGCCAGTTCTTTATCAAGATAGAACAAACCGGCACTGTCGCCCACCATTTTTAATTGTTCCAGCACCTCACTGGCCGAAGCCTCTTCCTCAACCTGCTCGGTCACAAACCATTGCAGGAAGATCTGGGTTGCGACATCCTTTTCTTCGACAGCCAGGGCATACAGCTGATTAATCAGGCTGGTGACATGCTCTTCATGAGCCAGTATCTTCTCAAATACCTCAACAGGCTTACCGAACTCAGCCGGTGGCGCGTCCAATACCTTTAGTTCCAGCTGGCCGCCGCGCTCCAGTATATAATCAACGAATTTCAGGGCATGCATGGTTTCTTCCTGATACTGTACCCGCAGCCAGTTGGCAAAGCCCTTCAGGTTTTTGGACAAACAGTACCCCGACATGGCCAGATAGAGATTAGCGGAATACATTTCTGCCTGGATCTGATTGTTGATCGCGTTTTGTAATTTTGCAGTAATCAATGTGATGCGCCCCCTTCATATTTCATTCAACTATATTTTACTAATTTTTTTAAAAACAGACAAGGCTTTTGTCAGTTGCGGCCACTGCCGCCAGCCCCTAGTCCTCCGTGTTTTGCCTGGGCAGTACCTGTTTGAATTCCTCTACCGTATGTACAGGCCGCTGGCAGGCAAAATTTTCACAGATATACCCGGTGGCCTGGCCGTTCACAGCCCCCTGCCCGGCAGCCACAGGCACCAGTTCCCAGTTGTCGGCCTGATAAGCCGGGTCGTTGTAAACAACCGTGGTTGCCGGCATAAAACTCTGACCGGCCAGGGCCAGCATGGCCTGCACATTGGGATCTTTTTTCTCCCCGGCAATCACAATATGGCTGGGTGGGGTCAGGTAGTAGTCAAGGGCCAGCAGGAAGTACGTATACGCCCGGGGATAACGGGAAATCTCGCTGCTGAAACAACTGAACAGCTTTTCCGCCAGGCTGATATACTCGGCATTCTCCGTCAGACGCCCTAAGCGCAGCAGGGACAGTGCCGCCACCGAATTGCCTGAGGGGATGGCCCCGTCATAGATCTCTTTTTGGCGCATGAGCAATTCTTCCCCGTCATTGCCGGTAAAATAAAAGCCCCCGTTGTCCTCATCCCAAAACAATTCCTTAAGGTCGGCACTCACGGCAATGGCCTGCCGCAGATATTTGGGGTTGAAGGTTGTTTCGTACACCTCAAGCAGCCCCCACAGCATAAAGGCGTAATCATCGACATACCCCAGATAGGCGGCATTACCCTCACGGTAACGGGCCAGCAGGCGTTTGCCGTCTTCCGCCGTCAGCTTGGCAAAAATAAAGTCAATGGCCCGCTCCGCCGCCTTGGCATAATCCTCCCGCTGCAATACCCGTCCGGCTTTGGCCAGGGCGGCAATCATCAGCCCGTTCCAGGCGGTCAGGATCTTATCATCTTTAAAGGGATGAATCCGCTGCTCCCGTGCCTGATACAGCTTGGCCCTGGCGTCAGCCATTTTGGCATCAAGCTCGTTGATATCCAGGTTATGGCTGGCCGCATAGTCATATACATCCTGGTCAATCAGGTTCAGGATGTTTTCCCCTTCAAAATTGCCGTCAGTGGTGACATTGTAGACATCAGCAAACAACTTGCCAAGCTCCGGTCCCAACAGCTCCGTAATCTCCGCCAGCTTCCAGACGTAAAACTTGCCTTCCACCCCTTCCGAGTCGGCATCCTCGGCTGAATAAAAAGCCCCGCCCGGACTGGTCATATCCCGCATTACATAAGTAATAATCTCCTCGGCTATCCGGGCAAAGTCCGGGTCACCGGTACACTGGTAGGCCTCCACATAGGCATAACACAGCAGCGCGTTATCATACAGCATCTTCTCAAAATGCGGCGCCAGCCACTTGTTGTCAGTAGAATACCGGGCAAAGCCATAACCCAGGTGATCATACATCCCGCCCCGGCTCATGGCATCCAGCGTTTTGACCACCATGGCAATGGCTTTTTTGTCCCCTGACCGCCGCCAATGGCGCATCAGAAACAACAGATTATGCGGGGTCGGAAACTTGGGCGCCGGCCCAAAACCGCCATAATTCGGATCAAAGTCACTTAACAGCTGGGCAACAGCCTGCTCCAGCGTCTCCACCGACAATTGCCCCGGCTCCAGCTGCGCCGGCCGGTGCCGTAACGACTGAGCCAGCTTCTCCCCAATCTCCTCAATCTTATCCCGGTTCTGATCCCACTGCTCCTTCAGCATTGACAAGACTTCCAGCAGCCCCGGCCGCCCGTACATGGCATGCTTCGGCAGATAAGTACCGGCAAAAAACGGCTTTTTATCCGGCGTCATCACAATCGTCAGCGGCCAACCGCCCTGACCGGTCACCGCCTGGCAAACAGCCATATAGATATGATCCACATCAGGCCGCTCTTCCCGATCCACCTTAACCGCCACAAAATAGTTATTCAACAGCGCGGCAACCGTCTCATCCTCAAAAGACTCCCGCTCCATAACATGACACCAGTGGCACGTACTATAGCCACAACTAAAAAATATCGGCTTGTCTTCTTCCTTAGCCTTCGCAAACGCCGCTTCGCCCCAGGGATACCAGTCTATTGGGTTGTGTGCGTGCTGTAATAGATATGGACTCTTTTCATTTGCCAGGTGGTTAACGTGCTTAACCGTCACTTAAATCACCTCATTTTATTGCTACCATTTAGGATTTGCTTAGGGTGGGTTTTACATACGTTATATAATCGATAGTTGTTATTTGTTAGGTGTTATTTTTATTGTAATTGGTATGTTGTGGTAATGTCAAGGAAAAATCAGCTTACTACAACTACTTTAGTCATTGGACACATCTCAAATAAAATAAAAGTCAGTTATTTTAACCGACTTCAATAATTAAAACATTCTCGTTAGTTCGCTGTTTGATTTCTGACCATATATAATTTGTTATCATAATATGTTTTCATTCCAGCAAGAATTCCCTCTAGGAAACTAAAAACCTCATCTTTTATATTACCAAGGTCATCAATAGTTAAATCGCGGGCACAATTACTAAATGACATATCACCATGCGCTAAAATATTTCTTTTATCTTTTATTTGTTGCAAGGAAGCTCCATTATTCTGGACCGTATATCGTATTTTATGTTTATCACATATATTTTTAATTCTTCTAGCATCAATATTTCCATTTACGCCCAATGTATTTTTATTTAATTCTATAGGATTATTCGCAGTGATATCGCGGATTATTTGATTTACCGTATTTTCATATATCTCTTTAGTCGTGGTAGGTCCATAAATTTGAGATACTTTATGCTTTGACCAAATTTTTTTTATTTCATCAATTACATCGTTATACGAACAACTATCCGCTTTAAGATTTTGATAAATTTCTAGCATTCCATTGACAGTACAAGCTTCAACTAAATTATACAACATTAGAATAAAATTCGACTTTGATATTTTAAAAAATCTACTATTATCAATTGTTTTTATATTTTCTGATTCGCTGTTAATTTCAATCATTATTGAGTAGTAAAATTCAATTTCATTTTTTCTATCTTCGAAAATACTTAACGTATTGTTCATTCTGCTACCCCTTTAATAATTGATCCCTAACAAATTCGATTCTTCCAACTAACTTTCCTTGATTATTGCTTGCATCAGAAGTCGTATGTTCTTTAAACTCGTGAGATTCAAGCCAATTCACATTATTCACAATTAAACTTGGATTGACCCGTAATGCAAGTCCTACTCCAATTGAAATAGCCTCAAATCTTACTCTAGGGGTTGACTTAGCAGTAGCTGTTTTAGCAAATCCATTAGGAAAGTTATCCCTAACAAAAGCGAGCATTCTCTCAAATTCATTTATAAATACCATCTGATCAAAATCAGATAAGTTTTCGATTAGATATTCATCTAAAAATGAATTTACACTATGGACAAAATTATGATAATTGTTTAAATAGGCAAAAAACCTCAAAACAAATTCAAAACGTTCATGTCTTTCAACCTGAGTATCTGAAAGAGGGCATAATTTAATAAATAGTTCATTTTGGGTACATTCTTCAATGAAACTAGTAAATTTACCAGGGTAAGAACCACGTCTTACCTCTGAATCATTTGCTTTAATTCCCGTTGTATTTATTCTATTAAATAAATCTTGTCGGACATCAGTCGGAGTCCCTTCTTCCAACACAATAACTCTGAGTGCTATATCTAAAAATTTTAGCTGTCTAGTTTCCATAAGATCACAAAATTTAAATCCATTAAGCTCATTTAACTTTTTTAGATTTTTAAGTTTAAATTTATTATTAACAAATTGCGATAAAGTTTGTATTCTTTGCGCTCCATCAATTATTTCCATTTTCCCTGTATCACATTTGACAAAGAACATAAAAGGTATTGGTAAACCTAGTAAAACTGACTCAATAAACAACGCTTTATTTTTATCTGGCCAAATAAAGTTACGTTGATAAGAGGGAATAAAAAATTGTTGGTTACTAAATTTTTTAGTTATAAATTCGACAGTATAATCTTTAGTATCGTAATCAATTTGTTTTTGCAATATTTTTACTTGAAGTTCTGCAGTTTCTATTTTTTCTTTAGTAAAACGTGACTTTCTCATAACCGCCCCACCTCATTCAAATGATTTTGTATACTTAGACCAATGGCGCGTCCTAATTGAACAGGAACTGCATTTCCTATATGTATTCCCAATTCTCTTTTATTAAACTGATTTTCATTTTCTATAAAAACATAGCCTCTTGGAAAGGATTGTAATATTGCCCCTTCCCTTAAAGACAAAGCCCTATTTTGCTCAGGATGCCCAAATCTACCATTTCCATATCCGTAGAATTGCGTAGTTATTGTTGGAGAGGGAGCATCCCAAGACATTCTCCCATATACTGAGGGATAACTCTTCCCACTAGATTTTTTATGACAATTGAGTTGTAATTCACTATCCCAATCACGCCATGAACCACCTGGCACTGACTGCCTAATACGTTTTCTATTTGTATTTGATAGTCTGCAGGCACGATGCATTAAATCATACTCATAACATTCTCCATCTTCAATGGGAAGCAAATCCCCTATAGCTTGACGTACAGTTACATAACAATCCTCTGTATACAATGGATCAATTAATTTTATTTCTCCCAATCTAGAAGCCAAAAGAACTAATCTTTTTCTATTCTGAGGAACACCATAATCAGGGCAAAATACAATACTAAAACTTACAAAATAATTTAATTGTTCAAGTTTCTGTGCAAAATCTCTAAAAACCTTTTCATGTATTAATTCAGGAACATTTTCCATTGATATTATTTCAGGTAGAACACCCTCTGCCAAATTTGAAAAAGAATAAAGTAATTCCCACTTATCATCTCTATGCCCATCTTTTCTATACCTCTGGGTATATTTAGAAAAAGGTTGGCATGGAGCACATCCCACAAGTACTTTTGTGCAATTTTCCGGATATAATGCCATTAGTTCATCAGTTGTAACA
Source organism: Bacillota bacterium (assembly GCA_023388195.1). Taxonomy (GTDB): domain Bacteria; phylum Bacillota; class Negativicutes; order Sporomusales; family Sporomusaceae; genus Sporomusa. Next base: position 2,562 of record JAEWGR010000047.1, on the reverse strand, counting down.
TCAACTATATTTTTATTAATAAATATTGCCTGATTGTTTTGTTCATAAGCATATTGACATGAACTAGCAATATCTATCCCTGCAACTACATCAATTCCTGCTAACTGCAATCCGTGGGTAAGGCCACCAATGCCGCAGAATAAATCAACCGCACAAGACATTTACTCTTAACCTCCTTCTTTCGAAACATGAGTCGACACATTATAAAGAGTTATGTTTCACTTTAAACACTTGATATTTATAGAACATTCCACGAGGAACATATGTTCTCCTTCTTTATTATTGCTATTTTATTGATTTTAACTAAATTAAAATTATAGCATATATTTCTTTTACTGAATACGATAATCTTTGATTACTGATTTCAAAATAACTCACCTTAAATGCTCACTGCAAAAAACACCGGGACAGTTCTTTCGCTTCCCTAATTTTTCACGATTCAGAAATTCTTCTTTCCTAAATCATATACTTTGTGAAAAATCAAAGAAGCAGTAGAACTGTCCCTAAGCTTCTTACAAGTAGGATGACCGCAAAACCTGTTTCAGAATATCTGCAAGGCTTTATATAAACCTCTATGAACAAGCATAGTTTCATTGAAATTAAACCTAGGTGATTTTTTAGAAAATCTAAATATAGATTGTCCTCTCATTGTTGGCTTGTTCCCGATTACTCCTGCATCAAAAAGAATCAGTAAAATATTTTTCACATCACGTTTTGGCACCACTTTACGTGCGACAAGATCGTTATACTCACGTTCAAAAACACTAAATTGGAAACTTTGCTTCCTAATAGTGGACAGAAGCCCTAGAATTTCATTTATCTCAGGAATAACAGCAAATGTTTCATCAATTGTTTCTCCTTTTAGATATTCAGAGAAATTATCATCTGCATCTTTAACTGTCTGTGGGGTAATGGGATATTCACTGCGTTCTTTCGCTAAAGATACACATTCTTTTACATACTGAATATAATCTCTTGGTCTCATTTCCGTGCTACGTTCAATATATGTAAAAACATCCATCTTTCTAGCTTGACAATTCCCCATTTCAACCATATCCTTATCAAATAGGTGATACCATACATCATCAAAACCCTTATAATTATTTCCGTCATTATTCAATACAACGTTAAGTCTATGCGCCAACATTCTTTGGATTTCACTACTATCCCACTCGAGATTAATAACAGATTCATTCCATTTATTTTTATCAGAGTATTTAATACGAGTATATATATCACTGCGTAAAAATACTACGGGTAAAATGTTTTTCTCAGTAACTTCAAAAACACTTCTAATATCTTGAACTGCCTTAAATAAACTAGTTAACATACACATATAGTTGTCGAATTCTTTCTCTGTTGCAAAGTCTTTATAATCTTCATCAAGTTCATCAAAAATGATAAAGTACTTTGCTGAATCACAATAGTCAATTATAGTTTGTTGCAATATATCTATAGCATCAATCCAAGTTAATTCACTTTCTTGTTTTTCTCTTTCATAATCTAAACCAACACCGAATATTTCTACTCCAAAGCTCTTACTTGTCCATTTTGATATTAATTTATCTAATGTTTTTAAACTGTTATCATCATATAGTTTTATTAATTTATTTCTTATGCTAGAATCAATATTTTGATTCAATATCATATTTTTACATATATAGGAGTATATTAAATACTTCCAAATAGAAATATACTGGTTTGGCACAGTATACTCTTTTTGATTTTGTAATGAATATAAAATATTAAACGGAAAATTCTTAAATGATAATTTTTGCGCAAAAACATCGCATTGCTCAAGCTCACATAGGTGCTGGGCTATTGCGGTTTTTCCACTACCTTTCCGACCAATAACAAAAGATTTCCTACCGTCTGAAATAATTTCGACCTCTTTAACATTATAGAAATATGCCATGTTTTCTTTCTTAGCTTCTACACTCCAATTATGTATAATTTCATCATATAATTTCACAGTATTAACATCTAGTTCATTAATTGTTTTTGATAAATTATAGCTAGCTATTTCATTTTTCTTTTTTAACCTACATTCTTTGCACCTTTTTGGCATATGTAGTTTTTTTGATTCATAAAATTCCTTTTCCCCCTGTGTAAAGAAATGTTTTCCACAGGTAGAACATGACATTAAAAAATCGTCCGTTTGCGATTTTTCCATCTTTTCCATTAACTCCTTTTAATTATTAATCATTAATTAGCGATATTTTATGACGAGATCATTCAATAAAGTAATTAAATGGAATTATTGCACAGGAAACCTCGGGCACTTTCTGATTTCTGATGTTTCAGGTACGAAGCTATTCACAACTATATCCAACTGGTCAGTATCAATAACTGCGTCCCCTTGACATCAGAAATGGTTCCAGCAATTCGATCCCTTCAGTATTTTTAATTATAAAATTCCCTATACAAAGCAAAACTCCTGCCAAATTATCACAGATTTGGCAGGAGTTTTGCTTTTTTCGTCGTTACCACTGATACGGTTCTCCCCCGATTTACCTTAAGTGAACATGTTACTTTAATGTACATGGCACCAGTGGCACGTAC
>JAEWGR010000042.1 GCA_023388195.1 Bacillota bacterium | reverse complement strand
GCAGCCGCCAGCGCGGAGCCAATGCCGAAGGTAAACGAGATTACCCGGTCAACATCAATCCCCATAAGCCGGGCAGCATCTGTATCGAAGGACACAGCCCGCATCGCTTTTCCCATCTTGGTTTGGTGTACGACATAGGTCAGAATGACCATTAGAAGCAGGGATACCACTAAGATAACCACTTGCTGGCTGTTAATAATCAAGCCCCAGACATTATACACCTCGGCATTAAAAACTGCCGGGAAAGTACGCGGCTGAGGTGACACCAGCAACATTCCGCCATACTCTAAAAACAGGGATACGCCAATAGCCGCGATCAAAATCGCAATTTTAGGCGCACTCCGCAGAGGCCTGTAAGCGACTTTTTCAATTGTCATACCGATAATAGCAGCGGCAGCCATCGAAAAAATCAGCGCCGGAACAAAAGAAAACTTAAATACAGATGTGGCAAAGAAACCTGCATAGGCGCCCACCATGTATATGTCTCCATGGGCGAAATTGATCAGCCTGATTATACCGTAAACCATGGTATAACCCAGCGCAATGAGCGCATAAATGCTGCCCAGGGAAATACCATTAATTAATTGTTGGCCAAATTGTACAATTAAGCTTGAGGAATCCAATGCGCTCTCCCCTCTCCATTTCAAAAAGTATTATTATATATTGAAGGGCCGGTTGGTCCGGATGGCCGGGAAATCCCGGCCACAGGGAACGCAACATCACCCTAACTTAGGGATTTACCTTTTCTTTAAAGGTTTGTTTGCCGTCTTTCATTTCAATAATTACGGCACTCTTAACCGGATCGTGGGTAGCATTGAAGGTAATTAAACCGGATACGGCCTGATAATCCTTGGTCTTAGCCAATTCATCCTTAATTTTCACAGGATCTGCGCTATTTGCCCGTTTTATCGCTTCGATCACCATCATCGTAGCGTCATAGGATAAGGCGGCAAAAGCATCAGGTGTCTGATTGTATTCCTTTTTATAGGCTTCAACAAAGGTTTTTACTGCCGGACTGTTATCGTCTGGCGAATAGTGATTGCTGAAAAAGCTGTTATTTAAAGCCTGGGCACCGCCGATTTCCGGCAACTTAGCTGAATCCCAGCCGTCCCCACCCAGGAAAGGAACTGTAAGGCCAAGCTCACGGGCTTGCTTTATAATCATACCAACTTCCTGGTAATAACCGGGAACAAATACAACATCAGGATTCTGAGACTTTATTTTGGTCAGTGTTGATTTAAAGTCGGTATCTTTAGCCAAATACGCTTCATTGGCTACAATTTTGCCGCCATTTTTTTCAAAGGTTTCTTTAAAAAACTGGCCTAACCCTTTAGCATAATCACTGGAGTTATCAATATATATAGCAGCGGTCTTGGCCGAAAGCGTTTTTTGAGCAAAGGCAGCCATGACCGAACCTTGGAATGGATCGATGAAAGCTGCGCGGAAGTTATAATCACGTACCTTGCCGCTGTTAGGATCAACAGTTACTTTCGGATTTGAAGCTGTCGGGCTGATAGCCAGTACTTTGTTATCAGCGTTAACCTGAGCCGCAGCAATAACACTGGATGAAGCAATCGGTGCAATAACAGCCACTACCTTATCCTGGGTTACCAGCTTTTGCATGGCATTGGCCGCTTCAGCCGCTTCACTTTTATTATCGGCTACAACTAAAGTAAGCTGTTTACCAAGCACACCACCCTTGGCGTTTACTTCTTTGATTGCTAACTTGGCGGCATTAGTTGCTGACTGGCCAAAAGTAGCATTGCCACCCGTCATCTCCAGATTGGCACCTAGCTTGATCACATCTGCCTGCTGGCCACCGCTGCCGCCACAGCCGGCAAGAAGTCCGGCCACCATCAGCACGCTTACCATTACACTTACCAACTTTGTAAATCTTGTTTTTGACATGGTTTCCCCTCCCAAATATCAAAACTGATACTGTGTGCAACATGGCTGTACAGTATCGCCCCCTGTGTTGAGATCCAACCAGCGTAAAAGCAACAGATCTCAACCGTTGTTAGTACCCATATGTCCACTAACAACAACTACTTGTTTCGCATACAGTGTAATTATAGGGGCCCTGTCCATCTCTGTCAATACTTCCAGCACAGTACATCTCACTATTTGTCCGTCTGGGAGGGACTTTTATTGTATAACTCTTATGAAAAAGGGATAAGGCCTTTAGCCTTACCCCTTGCACTCCATTGTACACGGTACAGTTTATTGTCACATTATTTTAAATTATCCTCTATTAAGGATTAATTTTTTCTTTGAAAGATTGTTTGCCATCTTTCATTTCGATGACGACTGCACTTTTAACCGGATTATGGTTGGCATCAAGGGTGAGAATACCGGTGCTTACTTGCAGATTCTTCGTCTGTTCCAACGCATCGCGGATTTTGGCAGGATCGGCGCTGCCGGCCCGTTTAATCGCATCAATGATCACCAGGCCGGAGTCATAACCTAGAGCTGCCAAAGCACTCGGCTCCTGCCCATATTCTTTTTTGTAGGCTTCAACGAATTTTACTATATTAGGGTCTTTATCCTGTGATGAATAGTGATTACTAAAGAAGCCGTTGTTAAGAGGAGCAGCCCCGGCAATATCTACCAGCTTGCTGTCATCCCAGCCATCAGTCCCCAGCAGAGGAACTGTAACGCCAAGCTCGCGGGCCTGTTTAACAATTTTGCCCACTTCCTCATAGTAGGCCGGGATAAAAATTACATCGGGATTGGTGCTTTTAATCTTAGTCAAAGTAGCTTTAAAGTCGGTATCTTTCTGCAGAAAGCCTTCTTTAGCTACGATCTTGCCACCAGCCTGAGTAAAGGATGCCTCGAAAACCTCAGCCAGACCTTTAGAATAGTCGGAACTGTTATCAATATAGATAGCGGCTGTTTTGGCATTTACAGTTTTGCTGGCAAAATCAGACATTACTTTGCCTTGGAAAGGATCAATGAAGCAGGCGCGGAACGCATACGGCCGTACTTTGCCATTATCAACGGTAACCTTGGGATTAGTTGCGGTGGCGGTAAGTACCGGGATTTTATTATCCTGAGCAATTTGCAAGGTAGCCAATACATTGGAACTGGATACAGGGCCAAGCACAGCTACGACTTTATCCTGGGTTATCAGTTTGGTGATCGCATTAGCAGCTTCGGCAGGTTCCGACTTGTTGTCAGCCACCACAAAAGTAAGCTGTTTCCCCAATACGCCGCCAGCAGCATTGGCTTCTTTGAATGCCAGTTTAATACCATTGGCCGTTTGGTTGCCGAAATTGGCAATCCCACCGGTCATTTCAAAATTACCGCCAATTTTAATATCCTTGGCATCGGCAGTCTTCGAAGACGTTGTTCCACCGCAGCCTGCCACCAGGCCAGCCAGCATGGTGAGCGCTACTGCTAAACTGATAAACATTAGCCTTTTTTTACTCACGGTAAATCCCTCTTTTCTCCTCAATCTTCTCTACTATGCACAAAGGTACGGGGGAACAATCTGTCTGGTTATCACAAGAGAAAAGGACTGTAATTCGCATAAAGTTCCAAATCAGATCTTATCGGGGGTTTACAGTTATATAAGACCATAAAACCACATGTTCCCCAGTCGCAGATATTTGTGTGCATATGTCTGTAAATAATATTATATTGGCAAGTCTATCGACCTGTCAATACGTTTTTTTCACCACTTGTAATTTTACTGTTTTTTCCGAATGGATCTAAGTCCACAAAATACAAAACATCTCCGCTTTTTGTCCTATCAGCGGAGATGTTTTGTATTATCGATAAAACTGAATGGGCTCGGCGTTAGTGTCCATGTTCCATACACCACAGGGACAAATGCCGGCACAAATACCACAGCCGATACATTTACTTGGGTCAGACATATATTCTGCTTCGGCTTTGCCTGCTATACGGGTAATTGCGTTTTCGGGACAAGACTTCAGGCACATATGACAATCCCGGCAGGTACCACAGCTGATACAGCGGCTATAATCGCTATTGGCCTCAGGCACATCACAGCTGTGGCACTTTTTGAAATAGGCTGTACTCATCCTGTCTGGAGAAATTTTTGTTTTTTGTGCTGCTGTATAACTATCGTTACTCAGGTAAGCATTGGCAGCAAGTGCTGCCTGGCGGCCGGCCCCAATGGCATCCACCAGCCTTCCCGGACGAACCGTGTCGCCGGCGGTGAATACGCCAGGTCCGACACTATAATCAGCAGCCGGCTGCAGGCAACCGCGATCAAAAACAAAGTCATCAGACAGGAAGCCAAGATCCGGGGCTTCACCGATTGAAATAATAACGGTATCACCTTTAATTAACTGTCCGTCTTGAGTGACAATACCTTCGGCAGTTACTTCTTTAGTAAGTACCGGCCAGAGGATCTCGCCACCCAGGGCCCGCACATGGGCAATCTCATGCTCAAATGCCGCCGGCCGTTGAACGTCAATGCAGGTCACCTGCTCGGCCCCCAGCCCATAGGCGCCGACCGCGACATCCATACCGGAGTTGCCACAGCCAATTACAATGACCTTCTTCCCGATGCCAGGACGTTCACCCCGGTTTATTGCTTTGAGGAAATCTAACCCCTTGACCAGACGTTCGTGCCCAGGCCAGGAAATCACCTTCGTTATATGAGCCCCGGTTGCAACAATAACTGCGTCATGACTGGCTTTAATTGAGGAGAACTTTTCTTTATCAACAGGTACGCCGGTTTTAATGGCAACCCCCATATTTTCAATCCTGGCAATTTCCCGCTTCAACGTTGCCTGCGGCAGGCGGGAGCGGGGAATAACCTGCTCCATTTTGCCGCCGGCTTTGGCATCAGCTTCAAATACGGTTACCTCATGTCCCAGCCGAGCCAATTGCCAGGCGGCAGTGAGTCCGGCCGCACCACCGCCAATAACAGCGACCTTCTTGCCTGTTTTAACTTCAGCAGCCGGCAGATCCGCTTCAGCCGAATAACTGCCCAGTTTACCGATTTGAGCCGAAATATCAATAGCTTTCCGTGAACAATCATCCATACATAGGTTCGGACATACCGCACCACATACCGAGCCGGGGAAGGGCGTATATTCGAGTACCAAGCGATAAGCTTCATCAATCTTGCCGTCCCGCAGCAGATTAAAGCGCTGTTGGGATGGGATGGAGGCTGTACAGTTAAATTCGCAGGGAGCGCTATATTTGGCATTCTCCCAAACAGGAACCCGCCGTCGATATACACCGGTGGCAATAGCACCGATAACCGCGAAATCATCATCACATACATCGCCGAAAATGCTGCCAGGCACCCAGGTACCGGTCCGAAAAGCAGTAAGGTTGGTATTAGCTTTCTTAGGCCGTTCATCGTAAGAGAGAGGAACTACTTTCTGCCATTCACTCCACACGGTCAAATGACTGTGTATTTCCTCCCGCTCGATAGCAGCCAGAAAATCACCCATCTTACCGTCAAGATAGGAAATATCTTCAGCATTTAGTGCCAGTATCTTAGTGTCCTTAGCCGATATTCCGCGGGCTTCGCCCCGGAAATAAACAATCCCGCCAACCATGCCGGTACAGGCGCGGTCGCCTAATACGGATTCGAACTGATCGCTATCATAGCCGCATACTACAGCAATGCCGCCCCCCATGAATTCAAAGGCAAAACTGCCGACATTTTTTAGCACCCAAAACTCTGGCGCCTCATATAAAGGGTCATGTTTCATCAACGAACCCGAACGGGTTCCGGCCCGGCCGCCAACATAGATACTGCCGGCAGCTGCACAATGGGCCGTGGTATCACCGCCGTCGCCTTTAACAATAATCCGGCCGCCGGCATTAAGCCAGCCGACATCAGCCGACGCCGAACCTTCCACTACAATTTCAGTACCCGGCAGACACATCGAGCCGACACGCTGCCCAGCATTCCTAACAAAAAACTTGAGCGGCTTGCCTTCCGGATGCCACAGCGGACCGCCGATATCATGCTGACCGGCCGCTTCAATATGAAACTCTGTTTCTCCCTGTGCCAGGGCCGCATTAACACTCTCTAAGAGGTCTTGCGTTGACATCCGCTTATTGCCGTCAATTGTATTTATTTTAAACATGCGCATTCCCCTCCTAGCATACGTACTGGATAGCCAGCTTGTCAGCAATCGCTCTGTCGGTAGTTACCAAGGCATCCGAACGGCCAACAGGCAGTGAGCTGTTACCAACCGGTGCCATTAGTTTTTTGAGTTCGCTGTCTAATGCCAGCATGTAGTCAACGATGTTCTGCGCCGCTTTATCAATATCCAGCCGTTTGACCAGCCGCGGGTTCTGTGTACATATTCCAGCCGGGCAGTTGCCAGTATTGCAGGCATTACACCGGCCTAGCTCATTCCCCACACAGCCGCACAGTTGAATAAGGATTTTACCCAGGAATATACCATTGGCACCAAGGCAGATCATTTTGAAGGCATCAGCAGCCGCATTACCTGTCAGGCCGAGCCCCCCCCCTGCCCACAAAGGAATTTGCCCCTGGCGTCCTTGTTTAACAGCAGCCAGATAGCATTCGCGGGTTTTGGATACCACCGGATGGCCGGTATGATCAAGGGATACTTCATTGGCCGCACCGGTCCCCCCCTGAATGCCATCCAGGAAAAACCCGCCGCAGATTTTATAGGGGTCCCGCAAAAGATTATTATAAACAGATACCGATGTGGCCGAGGCCGCACATTTAATAGCAACCGGAACGCGGAATTTAAAAGCCGCATTCATGGACATAAACATTTTTTGCACCGACTCTTCAATCGAGTATAATCCCTGATGATTAGGCGGTGATAAAAGGTCAGCTTTAGGCACGCCCCGGATGGCTTGAACCGGTTTAGATACCTTGGCGGCAGGCAGCAGTCCGCCGTCACCGGGTTTTGCACCCTGACCGATTTTAATCAAAATACCGGCCGGATCTGCCTGCATGTGCGGCATGGCCTGAATGATGCGGTTCCAGCCAAAATGACCGGAAGCTATTTGCAAAATCATATACTTTAGGTATTCGGACCGCAACAGCTTAATTGGCATCCCGCCCTCGCCGGATGACATCCTGACAGGCATCTTATGCTTCTCATTCAGATAAGCGGTGGCGATTGCGACAGCCTCCCAGGCCCGGGTAGAGAGGGCACCGATTGACATATCACTGAATATGACAGGGTAAATCCAGTTAACAGGCGGTGTGTTCCCACTCAGCTTAAGCTCATTGCCATCAGAAACAAGCGGCAGCTCATGCGGCAGCAAAACGCGGCCAAACGGTGCCAGAATATCAAAAGTATGACGTTCCGAGTCCAGCGCCGGGTCTGTCATCTGCGAAATACGGCCAACAACAATTTTATCTAAAGTCCGCTCATTATTACCGAGGTTATTACGGCCGCCCCGCTTCACCGTGGCCCCGCCGCTGCGGTTCAGATAGTTAATCCGCGAGTCAGGATTGCGCACCGGTTTAATCGCATTATTGGGGCAAACTTTTTCGCACATGCCACAGCCGACACAGGCATTGGCAACAGCGGCTCGCTGTTTAATCACAGGTATTGCCAGATGGCGCTGGCTGGGTTCGGGCTGATGCCCGGTTGAGACAGTCACCGCCCGCCGTTCCATCGCCGCCTCAATGGCATTAAACGTACATGCGGCAACACAGCTGCCACACATGGTACATCGCTCGCTGCTGTACTGTAATTTCCACGGCAGATCGTTTGCACTGACATCCTGTACTTTTACTGCTTCCATCGTTCTACCTCCAAGTCCGGGGTAATAACTACAACTTCCCGTTCATTCGGATAAATATCATGCTCCTGATTACGTCCCGGCATGATCTGATTAAGTCCGCAAACCTCCGATGAAATGGCAATCATTGTGCCGTCACCGCCAACCACAACAGGGCGTAATTTCTTGGAATCACAACAGGTCACCATCCGTCCGTCAGGCAGCATAGCAATAATTGTATTCGGGCCATTGATTTCCAGATGCCCCAGTGACTGACGAATAGCAGTCAATTCGCGATGATCAGGCCGTTTGGCAATTTCATCAAAGGGCAATGGTGTGATGACATGTTTATAATATTTGATCGGCCATTTTAGGACATTAAGCACATAATGTAACGTGTAAAGAAAGTTTTGCGAATCTGATTCAAAACCAATATACCCGCGGTGCAGGGGTTTCTGGTATTCTTTATTTTTTGTGTAAAAAGTGTTTTCACCATTTGCACACAGGGTATAACCCTGGAGAAAGAAAGGATGGGCGGCATAGCGCACAATGTCATAATTCGTATTCTGCCGGCACTGAACAACCACATTCTTGGCCATGAGTTCGCCGGTATTATCCCACAGTTTAAAGTAAACTGCTATATCGCGGGGATCACCAATTTCTTTTAGTGTCAAAACATCGGGCCAGAAAGAATACACATAACCCTGATCCTCATTTTCTAATAATGCCCGCAAGGCCAGCCGCGTGTCTAACAATAATTCTTCTTTTGCTTCCGGTGTGGCAGTGCGGTAATATTCGGGATAATCATAAGCCCGGAATATATAATAAGGCATTGCTTTAATATCTAATCCTGGTTGACGGACACCACGGGGAATCCATTCATAAACCGGGGTAAAGTTATTGGTTTCCATGAAATGCTCTACCAAGGCCGCCCCCTTTTGGGTACAGGCCATGGACAATAGCGGTTTATCCTTATAGTTGGCGAAAACTCCTTCCAGATCTTGCATAACCATGGCAAAACCAGAGTTATCGTGCCCCTCCTGCTGAGGCAGCATCAAATGCAGCGCCAGCGACGGATGAAATGCTACTTTGCTTTTTATAGCCCCTATTCTACACATTCTACTCTCCCACCCTCTTCAATCGGCTGCTGCTAACGCCCCTTTGAACATTCTAGTCAGCCTTATATTTAATAAGGAATAAAAAAAAGCCCAGCAAGAAGATACCCATCCCTTGGGACCTTCCGCCGGGTCTTTTATACCCACGGTGTAGTGCGTGCCACGCTGCACCTGTGCCGCTTGGTCCAGACCGCTATGTAGCGCGGAACCCTAGACACACTCCCTCAAAACATATGTACATCTCCAAAATACCAGAATGTACACTATATGTTTTGAGTTTAATTATAGAAACGAATCGTTTTGCTGTCAATATGCAAATTTAAAGTAAGTTTATTCTGATAAATCCAGGATTTTATGGCTAGGATAGCGAACATCTCCGTTGCGTATTGTATATTTATTCATATCAAGGTATTCCATTACCGGCACTGCAATCTTGCGTGAAGTGTTCAATATATCCCGTAATTCTGACACTGTAAGTGTCTCATGACCTTGAAAATGTTTGTGAATAAGCTGTACAATGTACTGAATTGTTTTGCGGTATACAAAAATATCGCTAACCTTTATAAGTACTCCGGCCCGGGTAAGAATGTCATGAGCAGCCTTAGTTTTATCAGCCGGCAATGATAATTTTTGCGCAAGCAGGGCCGGATTTACGTTTTCCAGTCCAATATTTTCCAGGAAAATGGCTGCCTGTTCAACCAGTTCCTGCTTCCAGTCACCATGTTTATCCGCGTGACTCTTTAGCGCAAGATCGCCGCCGGTAATTGCCAGCATGCCACTGCGTAACCATACTGTCAATAATGTTTCAAAACTTTTTTCAGTAAGCAGCAGTTTGTGACGAATTATTTCTTTGGATAAACCACTCCGCTCTGGCTGAGTTTTATGATACGCTTTCAAAATACCGGTAATAGCCTTGGTTTGTTGCTCAAATATCTCGCTGGCTATATATGTCCCGTCCAGACAAAGTATTCTATTGTGTACGGTCAGCTCATTGATTATTTCATCCACAGTGTTATCGGCCAGATAGCCACTTTGCTGCCGGATTTCTGCCCTTGAGAGCAGCAGGCGACTTTCGGCCAGACGATGATAAATGGCACCAGGCAGATCGGCCGCAGTCACCGCTGCTGCCAGGGCCGTCCGGCTGCCGGTTAAGCGCCTTGTGGCCCGCCCTGGTGCTATTAAGGTAACCCCGCCCAGCAGATGCTGGGGCGAGTATAACCTGATAATGCCCCGGTCACCACTGCCGGCGGCTAACGGTTGCTCCAAAATTAGCCGCATCAGGCGATTGGAGGCTCCTTTAAAAGAATAAATTCTGCCCAGAAATTCACCTGTTCCTATATGCAAGCGGACGCGCAGGCCACTCTCGACGGCCTGCAGCCAATCGGCAGCCACATCCCATATCTGGCTGATTTCGCCCCGGCCAACCGCGCTAAGTGCCATCCCCCTGGTGATTTCATCCATTTCAGCCCCGGCTAAATTAATGGCCGCGCGCTGACCGGCCACAATCCCGTTAACCTTAGCACCATGCCACTCCAGGCCTCGCACCCGGATAAGTTTGCCTGCTGGATACAACTTGAGGGTATCACCAATCTGAGCTTGTCCGCTTAATACCGAACCGGTCACCACAACACCGTGGCCTTTTATAGAAAAAACCCTGTCAAGCCAAAGCCGGAACGGCGCATTGCAATCCCTGGCAGTCAGCTGGCCTGCCAGCTCTGCCAGCTTCGCTCTCAGTTCCGCAATCCCTTCGCCGGTAAGCGCCGATACCCGGCAAAAGGGAGCATTCTTTAAAAAAGTTGGTTTTATAAACTCCTTTATTTCACCCTCGATTAGTTCCAGCCATTCGGCGTCTGCTTTATCTATTTTATTGATAACAATAATTCCCTGCTTAATTCCATATAACTCAAGCATGGCTAAATGCTCTCTGGTTTGAGGCATAACGCCCTCATCGGCGGCTATAACCACCATAGCCATATCAATACTGCCGGTCCCGGCCAGCATATTTTTTAGAAATCGTTCATGTCCGGGTACGTCGACAATCCCTGCCATCAGCGTAGCACTCAACTGCAGGGCGGCAAACCCCAGGTCAATGGAAATTCCCCGCAGCTTTTCCTCCTTCAGCCGGTCGGTATCAGTCCCGGTCAGCGCCCTGATCACAGCCGACTTGCCATGGTCCACATGCCCCGCAGTACCAATAATAACACACTTCAAGATGCTCTTTCCTCCTGACTAAGACATAGTCTTAAAAGCTGCAGCAATCTCTGCCAAGTCCAGCTCGGCTAAACAGCGTACATCCAAAATCACTCTGTCGTCTTGTACCCGGACAACAATCGGAATCTCCCTTTGCCTCAGACTGCGCTCCAAATACCCGGCACTAAGGCCGGCCAGCCTTACAGCCACACCATAGCCGGCCAGCACCGCTGTCGGTAAAGCCCCGCCTCCTGCCGGCGAGTTTAGCGCTACTACCTCGCAATTAAGCCGCGGGTTCTGCTGAACCAGCAAACGATTGAGACCTTCAGCCCGTGCTCTTAACTCTTGAGGCGTTATCGTCAGCATGGCCAGCACCGGAATATCCTGATAGGGATTGCCTACCATATAATCAAGCAGAGTACCTTCAAGGGCTGCTAATGACAGCTTATCTATACGGACGGCCCGCAGCAGCGGATGTTTCTTCATTAGGCGGACATACTCTGCCTTACCGGCAATAACGCCCCCCTGCCCGGCCCCCAGCAGTTTATCACAGCTGAATGTGACCAAATCAAACCCCAAGGCCAGCCTCTCTGTAACGGACGGTTCTATCTGCCCGCCTACGGCTAAAGAGCTAAGCGTGCCGCTGCCCAGATCCTCAATTACCGGTAAATTGTGTTTGTGCGCTAATGCGGCGAGCTCGCCTCCGTCTGGCTGAGACGTAAAACCAACAATACAATAATTACTGGTGTGGACCTTTAGAATCGCTGCTGTATTCGGACCAATGGCCTCTTCATAATCAGCCAGATGGGTTTTATTGGTGGTGCCGACCTCAAGGAGCACAGCCCCGCTTTGCTTTAATACATCCGGAATACGGAAAGAACCGCCGATTTCCACTAGCTCCCCGCGACTGACAATAACTTCCCGCCCCCGGGCTACAGAGGATAATACTAATAACACCGCTGCCGCGTTATTATTAACGATAAGTACATCTTCCGCCCCGGTCAGCTGGCGCAGCTTTTCGGCAACATGCTCGTACCGGCTGCCGCGTTCGCCTGAGTTTATATTGTATTCAAGGGTACTATATCCTTCCATAATTCGAGAAACACTGGCAATAGCGCGCCCGCCAAGCGGTGCCCGCCCCAGATTGGTATGTAGTACAACCCCTGTAGCATTAATCACTTTCCGTAAGCTAGAACGGGTCTGGCAGGCAAGCATCTGCCTGGCAGCTGAAATAATCGCCTCCGGGCTGGTATCCACATTGTCCCCCCTTAACAGTGCAGCCCGCACCTGGTCAGTGACTTTTCGCAAACAGGCGATGATTAAATTACGGGGATACTTATTCATTTCAGGCTCAACTTCAGCAATGGCAACCAGGCGGTCAATAGCAGGTATTAAACGTAACTTCATACTATCTACACTCATTTAGCCCATTCCCCCAACAGATACTTTGGTGATGTATGCAACCTAACGATTCTATATAGCATCCAAGGATTTTTGCACGCCGTTCACACCGTAAAGCGAAATCAACGATTATAATGTCATTAATTACGCCTGGAAAGAACTATTAATTTAAGTTCCATATTATAATCATTGTTAAATTTTTCTTATTTTATTCCTGTTTTACGGTCAAAATTCCTGCAAATACGTATATAATCAGCATTACTTACACATAATGGTAATATCAAATATCTTACCGGGAGCTGTGGCATGCTAAATAACATTTTAAATTTCCCAGGCCTAAATAAACTATCTCCGCTCAAACAACCTCCGCCGGCACCTGAACCTACACCGGAATCAAGATTTAACATTGCCCAGCCTAGTGCGGTATACGATTTGGCAATGTCGGTACGTACTCTTGTTCAGGATGCCAGGACTGAAGGACGCGACATTGTCGTCTTATGTATTGGCACTGATCGCTCGACAGGTGATTCCCTGGGGCCGCTGACCGGGACTAAACTTAAAAATATTAATCTATTTCCCCATATTTTTGGTACTCTCGATGATCCGGTTCACGCCACCAATCTTGAGTCGATGCTCAAATCCATCAACACTGCTTTTCCAGCCCCTTTTGTCATTGCGGTGGATGCCTGCTTAGGCAAACTTGAGAATGTAGGCTATGTTACATTAGGGCAGGGTTCACTTAAACCGGGGGCTGCGGTCAATAAAGACCTGCCGCCGGTCGGCAATGCCTATATAACAGGCATTGTCAATGTCGGCGGCTTTATGGAACATTTGGTACTGCAGAGTACCCGCTTGAATTTAGTTATGAAAATGGCCGACACGATCGCCCATGGTCTATCGTTTGGCTTAGGCCGCCCCCAGATGCATCCGCAATAATGCTTAGAGCAGACCTAAGCAGGCTTGTGGCGAAAACAAGTCTTAAGGTTGTGGCCAGAACAAGACAACCCTACTGTCAGGTAAAAAAACCAGGATACTAAAAGTATCCTGGTTTTTTGCGATCACGCATCAGCATTGCCAGCCGACTCCCTGAGCATCTGGCAGGCACCGCGGAATACCGCACCCTCATTAATAGTTAAAATGCCAACCTTAATATCTCCGTACACTTTGGCTGTAGGCAACAGTTCCAGTTTATCTGAAACCTCAATATTACCGGTGATTGTGCCGGCAATAATTGCATTACAGGCTTTTAATTGCGCCTGCAGACATCCGCTTTCGCCAATCACAACATCACCAGCAGTAACCAATTCTCCCTCGTGCTGGCCATCAATGCGGATCGTCCCCTGCGAGGTGATACTCCCCTTGAAAGAGGTGTCACGCCCGATAATTGTCCCAACCTGATCACTCATGCTAATTGCTTGTTTCTTGCTGCCAAACATGGTTGCGGCTCCTCCTTATAAGAAACTGGATGGATTAACTGCCGTCCCGTTTACCCGGATTTCATAATGACAATGTGACCCTGTGCTTATACCGGTGTTACCCATATAAGCAATAGTCTCGCCTTTTTTGACTGTTTGTCCTGGTGCAACCAGCAGTTCGGAATTATGTCCGTAAATTGTAACAATACCATTGCCATGGTTAATTTCGACCATTTTTCCATAGCCGCCATACCAGGTACTGGTGGTAACAACACCATCTGCAGTGGCAATAACCGGCGTACCGGTATCATTGGCAATATCAATCCCTGGATGCCAGTCACTACCCCACCCCCAAGGCGAACTGCGCCAGCCAAAGCGGGAAGTGATATCACCATTTGTCGGCCAAATAGACGGAGTGGCGGCTAAGCGTTCATTTTTTTCGATCAACGAATTTTTTAAATCTAACAGACTTTGTTCTCTTTCTTTAACGGAAGCGCCAAGCTCCTTCACCAGATTGCTCAGTTCATTAATACCAGGTTTACTTTCAGGTCCCCCCTGGCCATTATGAGTTCCCACCCTAACTGGTGCTGAACGGGAAGTGCCAGTTGATTCATCACTATTTACCAGCCGGCGCAAATCAGCATCCAGTTGATTCAACCTGGCCATATCTTCCTGTAGTTGCGCTGTTGTTCTCGCCAGATCCTCCAGCTGTGAATACTGTTTGCTGTTTACCTCCCGCAGTTGATTCAGTTCCGTCTTTTCCTGCGTGGCGATATTAGCCTGATAACGGTAATTAAGCATCGTTCCCGACAATATTGTAAGACAAATACCCAGCGCTGCGGCTGCATATTTGACAGTTTTAATAGGTATCCGCACACTAAATACAGATTTGGCATGATGAGGCACTATCATCAATGTATATTCCCGTTTGTCAGGCTTTGGCAGTTTTGGATTCAATACTATCACCTTCTTAAAACAATGTCTTTTATGCCTAATTGGATAATATTCGCCAAAATCTGCAAAAATCCTGCCATTTTATCAACTTTTTTCCAATGCATTATGTAATGCGCTTTTTTCCTCATCTGTCAGATAATACACAGATTCACCCTTTGTTACCGGTTTTGCGTAAACCCGGGATTCATTGCGGCCATAAATACTTGACAGTACGACCCCGGTTTTATTGCCATCAAGCAAGGCCAGCGCAAAGCTCAGATCACTACCCGTATCTTCAAAAGCATTAAAACGGACAACACCGACAAACTGAATAGAGGCGGCGGTAATTGTGGCCAAGCGACGATACTCGCTCTCCAGATGATTAACCTTATTTACCGCCAGCCGGACTTCTTCAACCTGATGCACCAGTAATTGTTCGATGTTAGCGCCATCCATGCCTGCCATCATTTTTTTGTAGCGCCTGTTCAATCTGCTCATTTTAATATTGATATTGATAAAAACAACAAGGGCCAGAAGAATCAGCACCGTTAACACCAGTAAAATATAAGGAAGATTGGCAGTAATGAATACAGTATACTGAGATAAATCCAAAGTTGCCATTATATCACCTTTCCTCTAATCTGCACAACAAATAAAATTATTACATTAAGGGCCAAAAATAAGCAATAATTGCTGCCACGGGAATGGCTGGCAGCAAATTCGCCAATCTTATTTTTTTTAGCTCCAGCATTAGTATGCTCACCCCAACGATAAGAATGCCGCCGGTTGCTGTCATTTCTTTAATTACGTTATCAGACAGGGCGGCACTGAAGAACCCAGCCAGCGTGGTAATCAGGCCCTGATAGAGCAAGATGGATATACTGGAAAACATTACACCAATACCCATACTTGAGGCAAAGACAATGGCTGTAATTCCATCCAACAATGACTTTGCATATAACGTACTGGTGTCACCTGTCAGACCGTCCTGAATCGAGCCAACAACAGACATTGCCCCAATACAGTATACCAGGCTGGCAGTCACAAAACCTCTGCCGATACTGCTTTGTCCGCCACTCCCCTGACTGCCAAGTTTCTGAGAAAGTAATTCGCCAAGTTTATTAAGATAATTATCAATATTAACGGCCTCCCCGATCACGGCCCCAATCGCCAGCCCCAAAATAACAGCAAGCATGTTTTCGGTTTTAAATGCCATTTGCAAGCCAATAACACCAACGGCCAACGCCATTCCCTGCATAATAGTATTTTGATATTTCTCAGGCATGCCTTTTTTCAATGCCAGTCCCATACCTGATCCAACAAGAACTGCGGCAGCATTTACTATAGTTCCTTTCATTTCCCTGAACCTCCCTGCATCGCCAGTTCTCGTACAGCAGCAATTGCCTGTTCAATCTCTCCCTGTGTGTTAAAATAGCCGGGACTAAACCGCACTGTACCTGTTTTAAGGGTACCTAGCGTCTGATGGGCCCAGGGGGCGCAATGCAAGCCGGCGCGACAGGCAATGCCATATTCTCTGTCAAGCGTATGGGCTACCAGGCCGCTGTCCATACCATCCAGCGTAAAGGACACCACGGCAGTACGTCCGGCAGTACTTGCAGTTCCATAAATATGTACATTCACAATATCACGTAAACCAGCAAGCAATGATTGCGTCAGTTCCAATTCTCTTGCCTGGATATTTTTTCGGCCTGTGGCCAGGATAAAGCGGACACCGGCTTTTAATCCGGCAATGCCGGGGGTATTAGGTGTACCGCTCTCCAGCCGGTCAGGCATAAATTCCGGTTGGTTGTCAGATTCAGACAAACTGCCGGTACCACCGACTCTAAGCGGAGTCAGGGCCATTGTTTCGGCTACATATAGGCCACCTGTACCCTGAGGCCCAAGCAATCCCTTATGACCGCTGAAAGCCAGAATATCAATACCCATTTCAGCTACATCAATAGCTTCAACCCCAGCCGTCTGCGCAGCATCAACAACCAGAGCAACCCCCAGCCGCCTGGTCATCGCCCCGACCTCGGCAACCGGCATAATTGTGCCGGTAACATTGGAAGCATGGCTCATAATAACAGCTTTGGGTTTATTGCTGATAGCTGCCTGCATTGCCTCCATATCAAGCTGTCCATCTTTAAAGCAGGGGACAACCGTAACGTGTACCCCTTTTGCTTCAACAAAACGAACAGCCCTGGCGACAGCATTGTGTTCCATGGCTGTTGTTACAATCCTGTCACCAGGACTTATTAGTCCAAATATAGACATGCAGACTGCATCGGTAGCATTATGTGTAAACACGATCTGATTGGGATCTTCAATACCAAATAACTCGGCGAGACCTTCGCGTGCCTCGTATAATAACAAACTGGCCTGACGGGCCATACTGTGGCCGCCCCGACCTGGATTGGCCCCCATCGATCGCAAGCAATCATCAACCGCCTGGTAGACAGATTCAGGCTTAGGCCAGGTCGTAGCCGCATTATCAAGATAAATCAACTCATTCGCTCCTAATCTTCCAGTATCATCCGGGCCAGGGGAAATGGTTCAAGGGCCCGGTGTAAAATACCATGTATCTGAGCAATTAACAAACCATAATTGACGATTGGTACACCCGCCTCCCTGGCCATTGCCAGGCGATACAGCATTTCCCGCCGATTGAGCATACAGGCGCCGCAATGGACAATTAATTTATATTTTTTTAAGTCAGGTGGAAACGAACTCCCGGAAAACCACTCAAAGTCAAGCTCACCCCCAACCGACTGTCTAAGCCAGCGGGGAATCTTCACTTTGCCAATATCATCGGCCTGACGATGATGAGTACACCCTTCCGAAACAAGCACCTTATCGCCAGGCTGCAGTGTTCCGATGGCTTTAGCTCCCGCTACCAGAGTTTCAAGATCACCTTTATGCCGGGCCATTAAGATGGAAAACGAGGTCAACATAACACCTGGCGGGGTATCTGCTCCAACCTTCATGAATTCCTGTGAATCGGTGACAACCAGCTTGGGCGGGCTGTTCAGGCCGGCCAAAGCTTCTTTAAGTTCACGCTCTTTAACAACGACAGCACAGGCATCATTATCCAAAAGATCACGAATTGTTTGCACCTGAGGGAGAATTAATCGCCCTTTGGGAGCTGCTAAATCGATCGGCACCACCAGTATAACCGTATCACCAGGCGACACTAAATCACCAATAACCGGGGGGCCTTCCCAGTTATCTGGTGCCAACTTGATAATTAAGCGTTTTAGTTCTTCAATACCCTGGCCATTTTTCGCACTGATACTGGTTAATGGCAAATCCAGTAATGCACTGAACTTCTCAATCAGCTCGATTGGAATCGGCATAATATCACTTTTATTGACAACGCCAGCCATCGGCAAGCCGCGTTTACGGATGCTTTGCACCAGCGTCTGCTCAAAATCGGTAACCCCTTGTTCAGGCTCAATGACTACAATGGCTAAATCAGCTTTATTAAGTACCTGCATCGTTCGTTCAACTCTTAGTAAGCCTAAATCGCCAACGTCATCAATCCCCGCCGTGTCAATAATCATTACCGGCCCGATCGGCAATATCTCCATAGCCTTATACACAGGATCAGTCGTTGTGCCCGGCACAGCAGAAACCAAGGCGATATCCTGGCTGGTAAGGGCATTAATTAAGCTTGACTTGCCGGCATTACGCCGTCCAAAGATCGCAATATGCAGTCGCGACCCCTTAGGGGTTTCTTGCATATGTATTCTCCCACCCTTCTATTTTTGTGACCCGGCTATTCCTGGCCTGGTCATGGCCCGGGGCTCAAGAATAGCAGCAAGCTCCCCTTCAGGCAAAACAGCTAGTTCCAGGGCCGCCTGCTGCACACTAATACCTGCCTGCATAGCCAGCCGGGCAACTTTCGACGCCAGATCATAGCCAATATGCGGGACTAAGGCCGTCACACTGACCTGGCTGCCTATCAATAATAGCCGGCAACGTTCAGAATCTGCCAGGATTCCCTGAATACAAAACTCATTAAGAATCTTTACTGCATTTGTTAACATAGACAGGCTTTCTAACAGATGGTGCGCAATTAACGGCATAAAGGGATTAAGCTCAAGCTGCCCGGACTGAGCAGCCATTGCAATTGCCATGTCTGAAGCCATGACATGAAAAACCACTTGATTGACAGCCTCAGGAATAATTGGATTCACCTTACCAGGCATAATGGATGACCCTGCCTGCCGCTCCGGCAGCCGTATCTCTCCCAGGCCGGCCATCGGGCCGGAAGAAAGCAGTCTAAGGTCATGGGCCAGCTTGCCCAGATTCACGGCCAATGCTTTAAGCAATCCTGATACCTCGACAAAAACATCTGCATTTTGAATAACATCAATCATGTTTTCTGCCCTGGCTAAACCAATGCCGGCATATTGCCGCACCCGGTCATTTACCATAAAGATATACTTCCTGTCAGCATTTAGGCCTGTCCCAATCGCCGTACCGCCCAGTGCAGCCTGACGTAATCGCTCCTCAACCTTATGCAGCCGCCAGCGATCCCGGGCAATGGCACCAGCATAAGCGCTAAATTCCTGCCCTAGCATCACAGGAACCGCATCTTGCATCTCGGTACGGCCAACCTTTATTACCCCGGCAAACTCTGCTTCTTTGGCTTGCAATGCCGCCTGCAGTCCGGCACAACTATCGCTTAATGGCTTAAGCAGCCAAATTGCTGCCATTCTGAGCGCAGTTGGATAAACATCATTTGTAGATTGATGCTTATTAACATCATTTAGCGGATGAACTATATCATAGTCACCGAGGCGGCCTCCTAACAGTTCTATCGCCCTGTTAGCAATCACCTCGTTTACATTCATATTAGTAGAAGTCCCGGCCCCTCCTTGCAAAGCGTCCACAACAAACTGTTCACGCAAATTGCCGTTCATTATCTCTTCGGCCGCAGCAATTATCGCTTGGGCTTTGTCTTGGGCGAGATAACCCAGCTCACTATTCACTTCGGCAGCTGCTTTTTTTATTAAACTTATTGCCTTTATTAATGAATAAGACACCTTATAACCGGATAAAGGGAAGTTCTCCCTGGCGCGTAAGGTATAGATCCCGTAATAGGCATCGCCTGGTACTTCCCTTTCACCTAACATATCTTTCTCCAGCCGCATATCCAGTACCCCCTGGTTTAGAGTCTACTAGCTCAATGTTTCACGTGAAACATTTTAGCTTACACAACAAGCTGGCCACGAAAGCCGGCATTGACCGCTTCTTGCCGACTGGACAACATCTCCATAATCCTCTCTAAATCTTCCGGTGAATAATACTCAATTTCAATTTTACTTTTTAGCTTACCCTGTTTAATTCGCACTTGTGTTCCTAATAGCATTTTAAGCCGATCTTCAAATTCATTCATGAAAAACTGATTCGCATCCTCTACTGTCTCCGGATCATCTTTAACTTCAGATTTTTTAGCCGGGCGCCGGGCAGCTAAACGGCGTACCAGCTCCTCTGCATCCCGGGAAGATAAATCTTCCTCAATGATTTGTTTAGCAGCTTCAAGCTGCACTGCCGGTACAGTCAGTGCTAATAGCGGTCTGGCTTGTCCTATAGATAATGTTCCACGTGAAACAAAATCCTGGACTTCGCTCTGCAAATTAAGCAAGCGGACAATATTGGCAATCATGGAGCGGCTACGCCCAATCTTTTGTGCAACTTCTTCCTGGGTTAAGCCAAACTCCTCCATTAGGCGGCGGAATGCCAGGGCTTCTTCAATCGGGTTAAGATTCTGGCGCTGAAGATTCTCAATTAATGCAATTTCCATCATTTCCGCATCAGTATAATCACGAATAACTGCCGGAATCTGTTTTAAACCCGCTAATTGTGAAGCCCGCCAGCGTCGCTCACCAGCCACAAGTTCATAACCATTGAGTGTTTTGCGGACAATAACCGGTTGAATAACCCCATGTTGTTTGATAGACTGTGCTAGCTCAGCTAACGCTTCCTCATCGAAGTTTTGCCTGGGTTGATGAGGGTTAGGAGTAATCTCTTTAAGGGTAATTTCGTTAGCGAGCTCTGGTTCTGCATTCATATCAGTATTGCCCGGAGCACCAAACAAAGCATCCAAACCTCTGCCCAATCCCCGTTTACTCATCACCAATCACCTCACGCGCTAAATCAAAATACACTTCTGTACCTTTAGATTTAGGATCATATTTTATAACAGGCTGCCCATGGCTGGGCGCCTCGCTTAGACGGACATTGCGAGGAATAATCGTTTGATAGACCTTATGACGGAAATGATTTTTAACCTCATCGACGACCTGAATAGATAAATTGGTACGGGCATCAAACATAGTAAGCACAACACCTTCAAGTGTCAAAACAGGATTCAGGTTTTTTTGAACCAAGCTCACAGTACTCATTAATTGTGTTAAACCCTCCAAGGCATAAAACTCACATTGAATAGGGACTAACACCGAGTTAGCGGCCGTCAGAGAATTAATTGTTAGTAAACCTAACGAAGGCGGGCAATCAATCAAAACATATTCATAACTAAATTTTGCCTTATCCAGGGCCCGCTTTAATTTACCTTCACGGGACATCATAGATACAAGCTCAATTTCCGCCCCGGCCAGCTGAATTGTCGCCGGCAACAGTTTAAGATTAGGAATCTGGGTCTGAACCACAATTGTTTCCAGCGGTACATCATTTACCAGTGCGTCATATACACAGCGTTTAATTGATCCTTTATTGAATCCCAATCCGCTAGTGGAGTTACCCTGCGGGTCAATATCAATAAGCAGCACCCTTTTACCCAGCTCAGCCAGACAAGCCGACAGATTAACAGCTGTTGTCGTCTTGCCAACTCCCCCTTTTTGATTGGCGATAGCAATCACTTTTACCAAACTAGTTCACCTCAAATAGATTGTATCATTAGAATTGTTTTCATCCTTTCATTCTCCCACCTATGCAGAATTTCCTGCCAAATATTTTTTTGATATGAAAAACTTGGTGATGAAATACTAAATTCGTTAAATTATTTATAAATCTGCAAATATCACAGCTTTAACTAATTGGCAAAATATAATATAATGCTAATAATACCGCACTTCATTAAGGAGGTCTTTCCTATGCCGATATATCATCCCCGGTTAACGACTATAGACCTTGATGAAACCAAACGCTATGCAGGGCTAAGCGGTAAAACAGATTTTTCCGCTACTCTCCTTTCTGAAGCCTGCACGCAAGCTCAGCTTTTGGCTACGCCCAAAGGAGTCTGGCAGGTTTACGCCTATGATCAGGATTCACATACGATTATGTCGCCTTCCCCGCTGACACTTACTGCCGAAGGCATTATCAGACATCTTGACGGAGCATCAGAAGTAGCAGTAATGGCAGCAACAATCGGCATCATCCTTGAACAGGAAGTATCTAACCTATTCTCTAAAAATCAGTATACGTTAGGACTATTACTGGATGCGGCCGGAACAACAGCAGTAGAAATGACTTGTAATGCTGTCTGTTATGTAATATCCGGGCAAGCAGCCCGTTCCGGGCTTACAGCCGGCCGGCGCTTTAGTCCCGGATATGGCGGCTGGCCAATAGATGTACAGCCTGAAATACTTGAGTTAGCCTCAGGTGCAGCAATTGATTTGAACGTTACAGATACCAAAATGCTGGTCCCTCGCAAATCTGTCACTGCAATTATTGGTTTATATCCTTATCATCAAACACTACATCTACAGCATGAGCAAGTTCTAGCATGCGATAAATGCGGACAGCCGGGTTGTCATGCACGAAAGGAGACCACTACTGAATGATCCATATTTTTGATGGTGCAATGGGAACCATGTTGCACCAAGCAGGTTTGGCACCGGGAGAATGCCCCGAGGCATGGAATATTACCCAGCCGGAAAAGATAACGGCAATTCATCGTCAATATATTGAAGCCGGTGCAACAATAATTGAAACCAATACCTTTGGCGGCAACCGCATAAAATTGTCTCATTATGGCCTGGAGAATAAAACAACGGCCATAAATACTGCAGCTGTAGCCGCAGCCCGTCTGGCCGCAGGCACTCACGCCCAAATCGCCGGTTCTGTCGGCCCTACGGGCAAATTTATTGCGCCGCTAGGTGATTTATCCTTTGACACCGCCTATGACGTTTTCTTTGAGCAAATAAGTGCCTTAGATCAGGCCGGCATTGACTTTATAATTATTGAAACTATTATTGATATTCAAGAAATGCGGGCCGCTCTCTTGGCCGCCAAAGCAGCAACCAGCAAACCTATTATCTGTCAGCTGTCTTTTGATGCCGACGGCCGCACTGTAACCGGCACCGATCCCCGCACAGCAGCCATCACCCTTGAGGCTATGGGAGCAACCATAATAGGCGCTAATTGCTCATTAGGCCCGGCTCAACTGTTGCCGGTAATTGAAATTTTAGCCCAATCCTGCTCCTTAGCAATCAGTGTCCAGCCAAATGCAGGTATGCCGGAATTAATCAACGGCCACACTGTTTTCCCGATGAAAGCCGATGAAATGGCTGCCTGGATTCCCAAGCTGGTTGCTGCCGGGGCTACCTTTATCGGTGGTTGCTGCGGCACCACGCCCAGCCACATTAAAGCAATCAGGCAAGCGGCAGACAACCTGAACAGCCCTGCTAACAACAGACCGACCTCTGCTTGCACGGCCTTAACCAGCCGGACCCGGACTCTATACCTTGGTCCTCGGTTTGCACCGGTCATTATTGGTGAACGGATTAACCCTACTGGTCGAAAATCCTTAGCTAAAGATATTAAAGAGGGTAACTTCGTCACAGTAAAAAAAGAAGCACTGGCCCAGATTAAAGCCGGAGCCGGTATCCTGGACGTGAATATGGGCGTCCCCGGAATCAATCAGCCTGCGACCATGAAGCAAGTGATCGAAGAATTATCAGTCTTAGTTGATGCACCACTGGCTATTGATACAACAGATCCAGCCGCACTGGAAGCCGGACTCAAGGCCTATCCCGGCCGGGCCCTGATCAATTCGGTTACTGCCGAAGCAGAAAGGCTGGAAAGCTTTTTACCATTAGCAAAAAAATATGGAGCAACCGTATTATGCCTGCCTTTATCCGATGGTGGTGTTCCCACTACTGCAGCAGAACGAATTAAAGTTGCCCAGCACATCATTGATGCCGCAACAGAATATGGCCTAAAACGGCAAGACCTATTACTTGACGCCTTAGTGATGACAGTAGCAACAGATCCCCGGGCTGCAGCCGAAACATTACTTACGCTTAAATTATATCGAGAGCATTTTGGCTGCCCTGCCGTTATGGGCCTCAGTAATGTCTCTTTCGGCCTGCCACGGCGCGATTTAATGAATGCCTCATTTTGTGCTATGGCACTGGCCTCTGGCCTCGATGCCCCGATCCTTAATCCCTTCGATCCACTTATGCAGGATATCTGGTCAGCAGCAGCCGCCCTCAATGGCCATGACAGTCAGGCTATTGCTTACAGCAAAAAGTATGTTGAGCAGCCAGCCCCGGAAGTTGCCGTCAGCAATACAGAACCTGACATCTTAACACAGATCCGGCAAACCGTTATTAATGGTGAAACCTCAGGTGTTGCCCCCCTCATCCGGCAGGCACTGGCTGAAAACCACCCTCCTCTTACTATCACAGATCAGGCTTTGACTGCCGCCATGAATGAAGTGGGAGTGGCTTTCGGACAAGGCCGTTGCTTTTTACCACAAGTCTTATTGTCTGCTGAAACTATGCGGATAGCTTTTAATACAATTAAAGAGATTCTACCGGCCCATACTACCCAAAGTTTAGGAACAGTACTGTTAGCTACAGTAAAAGGCGACATCCACGACCTCGGTAAAAACATTGTTGCTGCCTTGATGGAGAATAATGGCTTTACGGTTATCGATTTAGGGAAAGATGTAGCTCCGGCAGCAATTGTAGCTGCTACTAAAGAACACCAGCCCCATATTATCGGTCTCTGTGCGCTTATGACAACAACACTGCCGCAAGTTGACATAACTATAGATGCTTTAAAAGCAGCCGGTTTTGCTGTCAAAACCATTGTCGGCGGGGCCGTGCTTACCGAAAGTTATGCCCAGCAAGCCGGAGCCGATGCCTATGCCGCTAATGGAGTAGCCGCAGTCAATATTGCCAAGCAACTACTTAATCGCAACAATTAGCACAATCAAAAGCAACAGCCTCTGTGAGGCTGTTGCTTTTAGTATTAGGGCCGGAAACTTAGTCAGCCTTATACGGCAGTACCACAGTCTTTCAGCCAATAAGAAAAAGATTTGTCTTGTACCAAGTCCCTCAGGATGCCGGTAGAATCCTTACGTTTTTACTATCCTCAGAAGCCGATTTGCCGGTCCTACAAAATAGAAGTCCTGATACCATATTTAGCTGGTATCAGGACTTTTTTATCTATAGCAATATAACCATACAGCCACTGCTGTAGAGTAGATGGCATCGCTTATTTATTTTACCGGTTGTTGCGGGCGATTATTTTTGACCTGAATAGTAATATTGACATAATCACCTTCCATATCCTGCTTGACTTTAATATCCATACCGCTTTTTTTCATTTGGCTGACAACACTATTAATCGTATTGATAAAAATACGCACATCCTTAATAATCTTTACAACCGTCTGTTTGGGAGTCTCCAGTTTTTCCTTTTCCCGGGAAATATTTCCGGTATAGGTTTCGATTAAGTCTTCTGTTTCCCGAACATTTAAGCCTTTTTCCTTTACCCCGCCCAGTACTTCCAACTGTACATTAGTATCTTCAATTTTTAGCAATGCCCGTGCGTGGCGTTCAGTTAAATTCTGTCCGACCACAGCCTGGCGTACTTCTGACGCAAGTTTTAGTAATCGGAGTTTATTGGCAATTGTTGACTGATTCTTCCCCACCCGCCTGGCCAATTCTTCCTGGGTAAAGTTAAAGCTCGCAATCAAATGCTGATACCCTTCCGCTTCTTCCAGAAAGTGCAAATCTTCGCGCTGCAGATTCTCAATCATGGCCAACTCTGCCATTTCTTTATCCTCAAGTTCCCGTACAATCACCGGGACTTGATCCAAGCCCGCCAAACGCGAAGCCCTTAGTCGCCGTTCACCGGCAATCAGTTCATAAACGGCCCCCCGCCTACGAACCAGTAGTGGCTGAATCACACCAAACTCAAGAATGGACGCCGCCAATTCCTGCAAAGAATCATCATTAAAGGTTTTTCTAGGCTGAAAAGGATTCGGGATAATACTATCAGGTGATACCTTTTGGACTGATTGCAATTCATCAGCAACGTCTGTATCTGTATTTAGAGCAGGTTTAGCTGCAACTATTTCATCAACAATAACGGCAGAACTTTTCTCGGGAACAATTTCGGGAATAGTTGGCGAAGCATCTCCAATACCAAACAGCTTGGCCAAATTTCTCATGTTTCCACCACCTACAAACAACATTTGCGACTTGCGTTATTATATCTATATTCTGCAGGAACTGGAATTTTCCTCTAACTTAAAGCGGCTTTTTTTCCGGTGTTCCCGGCCGGCGTGGATATTCAGAAGGGGTCGCCGCAATCTTTTTAATATAGATTACCGCTCTTTTATCGGTAATACCTGGCAAATTGACAGGTTCCACCCGCTCAATGGCCCCCCCAAGGATTGCTATTGCTTTGGCGGCTTCTGCAACCTCCTCTTCATATTGAGCCCCTTTAAGAGCTATAAACCACCCACCCGTCCGGACAAAAGGCAAACAGAGCTCACATAAAATATTTAGCCGCGCCACAGCACGGGACACAGCAATCTGAAATTTCTCCCGGTATTGCCGGCCTTTGCCGCCTTCTTCGGCCCGGGCATGGACAAGCTCGACATCCTGCAGACCAAGAGTCTCGGTTACCGTCTGGAGAAATAGTAACCGCTTATTAAGAGAATCCATGAGTGTCAGTTTGATGTCCGGCCGGTAAATTTTAAGAGGAATACCCGGGAAACCGGCACCTGTACCAACATCAATCACGCGGGTATCACCACTAAAAATATCCTCCTGATAACATGACAAAGAATCAATTATATGTTTAACAGCCACCTCCTGTGGCTGGGTGATGGCGGTCAAATTAATCTTCTTATTCCATTCAATCAATAGCTGATAATACACTTCCATAGCGGCTAGCTGACTGTCTGATAAGATCAAACCATACTCTATCGACGCTTGAGCCAGCAACGCTTTAAAATCTTCCATTCCGATCCTCCTTATTCCCCCTGCCGGCTGCGTCGCTGTTCCAGATAAACCATTAGTATGGAAATATCGGCAGGTGATACCCCCGATATCCGTGCCGCCTGCCCTACTGACAGCGGTCGGATTTTATTAAGCTTCTGCCTGGCCTCTAATGCCAGACCACTAATCTGGTTATAATCAATATCTTCTGGCAGATGTTTGGTCTCCAGTTTAGAGGAGCGCTCGACTTGTTCAATTTGTTTTTGAATATACCCTTCATATTTAACAGCAATTTCAATCTGTTCCCGGACTAATACCGGTACTGCAGGCAGGTCAAACTGGGTACGCATTGCCTCATAGGTAATTTCTGTCCGCTTAAGTAAATCATACAGGGTAATACCGGTTCGCAGCTCAGCCGTACCAAGCGCAGCTAATTTACCCTGTATCTCAGCCACTGGCGTAATCTGCCTGCTTTGCAACAAGCCCAGCGTATTTTGAATCAAATCACGCTTGCTAGTAAATCGCTCATACCTTTCGTCACTGACCAAACCAAGCTCGCGGCCTTTTTGTGTTAGACGAAGATCTGCATTATCCTGGCGGAGAATTAACCGGTATTCCGCCCTTGACGTCATAATCCGATAGGGTTCACTCGTACCTTTAGTCACCAGATCATCAATCAACACACCAATATAAGCATCAGCCCGCGACAAAATGAAGGGAGGCTTAGCCTGTACCAGCATTGCGGCATTAATACCGGCTATCAGACCCTGAGCTGCTGCCTCTTCATAGCCGGAGGTACCATTAGCCTGCCCTGAAGAAAATAGTCCCTTAATCTTTTTTGTTTCCAACGTAGGCTTCAGTTCTGTCGGATCAATACAGTCGTATTCAATTGCATACCCGGCGCGCATAACTTCTGCCTTTTCCAGCCCGGGAATAGTCCGCAAAAAAGCCAGTTGAACATCAACAGGCAAACTGGTAGACATCCCCTGCACATACATTTCGGTGGTTCCCATACCTTCAGGCTCAACAAAAACTTGATGCGATAATTTATCGGCAAATCGAACCACTTTATCCTCAATTGACGGGCAATAGCGTGGCCCCGTTCCCTCGATAATTCCCATATACAAAGGAGACCGGTGCATATTTGCTCTAATAATGGCATGGGTCTCCTCATTGGTGTAGGTAAGCCAGCAGGGTATTTGATCCCTGGTAGCAATATCACTCATAAATGAAAAATTATGTGTAACTTCATCACCCGGCTGTATAGACATTTTGCCCGTGTCTACAGTCCGGGCATCTACTCGGGCCGGAGTCCCGGTTTTAAACCGCATAAGCGTGATACCCAGAGAACGAAGTGTTTCCGATAGCTTTACTGCCGGCCGCTGTCCGGCCGGTCCACCAGGGTAGTTAATATCACCAATAATAATACGGCCACGAAGATAAGTGCCTGTAGCTATCACAACACAAGCAGCAGCATAGAACTCCCCTAACTCAGTAACAACGCCAGTCACCTGATCATTCTCAACAAGTATCTGTTCAATCAATGCCTGTTTAACATCCAGACCCGGCTGCATTTCCAGAGTATGTTTCATTGTCAGCTGATACAACTGTTTATCAGCCTGGGCCCGCAGCGCATGAACAGCAGGACCTTTGCCGGTATTAAGCATTCGTACCTGGATACAGGTCTTATCCGTATTAATACCCATTTGGCCACCCAGGGCATCAATCTCCCGTACCAAATGGCCCTTGGCCGGTCCGCCTACAGCAGGATTACACGGCATCATCGCAATATTATCCAGATTAAGTGTAGTTATGAGTGTCCGGCAGCCCAACCGTGCGGCCGCCAAAGCTGCCTCACAGCCGGCATGCCCTGCCCCAATCACTATTACATCATAAATTCCTGCCTGAAACAAATTCTCACCTCTTTAATTAGAAACCTGGCGTATTGGTTTATTTACCAATGCAAAACTGAGAAAAAATCTGATCAATAATATCTTCACCAATCGTATCGCCGGTAATTTCCCCAAGTTTCTCCCAGGCAGCCCGCAAATCAATAACAACACAATCTGGCGGCATACCACTCTCAATCGTTGCCAAAGCTTCGGCCAGCCGCTGATTGGTTTGTCGTAGCGCATCAGCATGACGAACATTATTCACAAACGCGGCTTCACCCTGAGTAACCTGCCCATGATAAACTAAGTTAACTATTAACTCCTCCAGCTCAGCCAGACCCGCTCCCTGCGTTATCGAAGTTCTAATGACCAGCCTGCTGCCGATATACTGCTCCAATTCTGCAATATCAAGCAGTGGGGGCAAATCACTTTTATTAACAATGATAATAGCCTGTTGCCCTGAAAGCATCTCTAATATCGTCTTGTCTTCGGACGATAACGGCAGGGAGGCATCTAATAGCAGTAATATCAGATCAGCCTGCTTCACTAATTCCTTAGCTTTTTCCACACCAATTCTCTCTACAACGTCTGTCGTTTCATGAATTCCGGCAGTATCAATTATTTTAAGCGGTATCCCGCGGATATTTACATACTCTTCAATGCTATCTCTGGTCGTACCAGGAATATCAGTAACAATAGCCCTTTTTTCCCGCAAAAGGGCATTAAGCAGGCTGGACTTGCCCACATTAGGCTTACCAATAATTACTGTCGCCAAGCCTTCCCGCAGTATCCGCCCGGTCTGCGCTGTAGCCAGCAAATTATCGATATCCGCTTGCGCTTTGCTAATAAGCGCAGCTACATCAGCGGCGGTTGCTTCCTCAATATCTTCTTCCGGAAAATCGATGGACGCTTCCAGCTGGGCAATCATACTAAGAATCGCATGACGCAAATGTTGAATCTCTGTAGATAACCGCCCGGAAAGGTTGCCCACTGCCGCTCTCAGTGAGGCATCCGTTTTTGATCTGATAATATCAATAACTGCCTCAGCTTGAGCCAAATCAAGCCGGCCATTCAAAAAAGCCCGTTTTGTAAACTCGCCAGGCTCAGCCAGCCTGGCCCCCAGTACCAGTGTCAGATCCAAAATACGTTTTAATGGCACGGAGCCGCCATGACAATGAATTTCAACAACATCTTCCCGGGTATAAGACCGTGGTGCCCTCATAAGTATTAATAGCACTTCATCAATATTCTCGCCGCTTTCCGGCTCAATAATGTCACCATACACGACCATATGGGACGCAATGTTTGCTGCCCGCTCTCCGCGTTTACTGATAAACAGCCGATTAGCAATAGCCACAGCCTTACTACCGCTAATTCTGACAATACCAATGCCGCCCTCGCCGACCGCCGTAGCTATAGCGCTAATTGTATCATTGTCTGTCAGCATATTCAAAAAATCTCCACTCCTTGAGACCTATAATCATCACTTATTTAAAATAAACTGGTAAATATACTATTATTCCCCATACTTTTTACTTTTCCTGCATACACAATAATTAATATAGTATTTACAGGAAAAAATGAAAATACACATTAAATTATTCTTACAGACAAGTTACTAGCAGGTAAAAGATCTCCAAGATAGAAATAAATAAGTAATTGAAAAATGTCTATATTTGTCGTTATAGAAAAAAGAAAGAAGGGCTGGCAATGTCTGAAAAAAAAGGCATTCTACTGGAAACTGGCACAAACGAATTTGAAATAGTTGAATTCTCAATAGGCCCGGTCAGCTACGGCATTAATGTGGCTAAAGTCAGAGAAGTAATCAACCCTTTACCTGTCACAAAAATGCCAAATGTCCATCCCTGGGTCGACGGTATCTTTACCCTGCGCGGACGGGTTATGCCGTTGATTAACCTCCCCCGCTGCCTTGGCAGCCAATCAACAACAACCTCACCCAAAATTATTGTCAGCGAGCTTAATAACTACTATGTGGCCTTCCTTGTTGATGAAGTATCCCGGATTCACAGGATTTCCTGGACAGCCATGGAACCACCTCCTCATATCGCCAACTCAGAAATGGTTGTTGGCATTATAAAGATGGCCGACAAGATGGTGGTCCTGCTTGATTTCGAAAAGATAGTAGCCGAAATCAACCCTGACATGAATCAAAAATTCAATGAAGTTGCAGAAAAATCTGCCGATATAAAGGACATTCGTAAGCATAAAACAATCCTGGTGGCAGAGGACTCCAAAATGCTCCGCGATTTATTATTAGGCACCCTTCATAAAGCCGGTTATGCCAATATTATCCTAGCCGAAAATGGTCTTGATGCCTGGCAAAAAATTGAGCAATTAGCCGGTAGCGGTGAACCCATAGAAAGCAAAGTTCAACTAATCATAACAGACATCGAAATGCCTCAAATGGACGGCCATCATCTCACCAAACGTATTAAAGAAAATGATAAATTTAAACAGTTGCCTGTTCTCATCTTTTCCTCGCTTATTAATGAAGAAATGCGGATAAAAGGCCAGTCAATCGGGGCTAACGGCCAAGTCTCTAAACCTGAAATAAACCAGTTAATTGACCTTGTTGATAAATTCATTCTCTAACGGAAACTACCACAACCAAGCTGCTGCAATGCAATACTTTCATATCAGCGCATAAGAAAATCGACTACCACCAGGTAGTCGATTGTTTTATCCGCACTACTTCATTACCACGTCCCATAATTGTTTACCAATAAGCAGAGTGGTTATACCGATAAATAATGGACGCACATAAGCAGCACCACTTTTAATTGCAACCCGTGAGCCGGCAATTGCACCGGCAATCATGGCTCCCCCCATGATAAACCCATAATAAAAGTTAACTGAATCAAGATAAACAAAAGTTATCACAGCAGCAATATTACTGGCAAAATTCATTACTTTGGCATTTCCTGCTGCCACAACAAAATCAAACCCCAGCATCAGAAACGAAAAAATAAAAAAAGAACCGGCTCCGGGGCCAAAAAAACCGTCATAGAAGCCAATACCAAACACAGTCAGGGCGATAATTGACTTTGTTTTTGGAGTAAGCCCCTGATACGTTGATTCTGCTCCCCAGTCCTTTTTTAAAACAGTATAGATAGCCACAACAACTAACAGCACAACAACAAGCGGCTTTAGAAACTCTGAAGGAATGTGACGAACAGTATAAGCTCCCAAAACAGAGCCAATAAAAGATAAAGGAAACAGCCAAACTACCAGGCGGCAGTCAATCTTCCCCGATCGCAAAAAAGAAATTGTACTTGTTAGCGAGCAGAGTGAGCTGGCAAGTTTATTAGTACCTAGCACCACACTTGGCGGT
>JAEWGR010000149.1 GCA_023388195.1 Bacillota bacterium | reverse complement strand
TGGTATCTGTGCGGTGCAGGCGCATGTTGAAGCGCTTGCCGCCCAGGTACACGGCGTCAGCGCCGGCGGCAACCGCAGCTTCAAGCACCTCCCAGGTGCCGGCCGGTGCCAGTAATTCAACAGATTGTGGGGTTAACAGCATGTATTTCACTCCAGATTTGTATAGTTGATTATTCAAATATCTCTTTGGCCCGGGCCAGCAGGGCTTGTGGCAGCTCAATACCTAAATTGGCGGCAACAAAAGCATTAAGCTGAACCTCCGGCTGCTCAACAAGACCGACCGGAATATCGCCCGGTTTGGCGCCGGCCAGAATCTGAGCGGCTTTAACAGCGCAGGCCCGGCCCAGTTCGTAGTGATTGGCCACAAGCGCACCTAATGCACCTGACGGCACATTCGGGGCATGGGAGGTAATAATCGGCAGATTGGCGGCTTCGGCGTAATAGGCAACGCTGGCAAAGTTTTCTTCAATGATTTTGCCTATCGGTAAAAATAAAGCATCAAGGCCGGGCGGGAGCTTGTCCGGCAGTGCCGACAGATCTTCCGGCTTGTCGGCAGGCAGTTCTAACAGGGTAAATAGTTCGCCGGCTGCCTGTTTGAAATTTGCTGTTTCCAGCAGGGCATTGCTGTCGCCGGTATGGTACAAAATACCAATGGTTTTGGCATCAGGCAGCAGCTCCCGGATAAAAGCAGCCTTAGCGGCGGCCGGGACCATGCCGGCGACGCCGGTTGCTTTGCCGCCAGGTTTGTCCAGTGTCTGTACCAGGGCTACGCCGACCGGATCAAATACCGGTGTGAAGACCACGGGAATAGTGCCGTCTAATTGTACAGCCGCCTGCGCGGCCGGGGTTGAACAGGCAAAAATCAGATTAACTTTTTGCTCAGCCAGTTTGCCGGCCAGCTGCGGCAAGTCGCCTACGGCGCCGTCGGCGTTTACGTAATAAAATTCAGCGTTCAGATTTTGCTCTGCCAGGCCGGCTTTAAAGCCACGCACAGCGTCGTCAAGGTTTTGTGTTAATTGGAGAATGCCAATATGATGCAAATGTACAACACCTCTGGTTTTTCTTTTTATTACAGTTTCCACATTTACTTGATTAATACCTGCCATAACTGTGACAAAAATAGGTGAGACAAATTCCGGGATTCAGAGGTCTCCACAGTCTGATAAACTATGCTTTTTGCTTGCTAATGTGTCGCGTGGAGCCAGGGCAGGTTTGATTCAGCAGCATAATACCAGTTTCTTGTCACACTAACAAATAAGAGAGAGTTTGCATAGACACTGGCTGCCTAAGGAGAATCTATAGATATAAGCAAATTATGCAGAAGAATTAAGGTAGAGGTGAAATAAAATGGAGCATGAATTAAAAGACCTTATCAAAAAGTGTGACCTTGCCATAAAAAATGAGGATTTTGATACACTGATGCATTACTATACTGATGATGCGGTGCTAGTCGTAAAGCCGGGAATGAGTGTGAAAGGGAAAGAGCAAATAAAAAAAGCCTTTATTGCGATTGCGAAATATTTTAATAATAGCATAGTGCCAACGCAAGGGGAGATGATTATTTTAGAAGCAGGAGATACGGCGTTGGTCATTTCTCAGACCCTGCTTGCAGCTGATGTAAAGGATGCGGCGTACTCTATGGATAGAAGAGCAACCTATGTATTCAAGAAAAGTGCGGATAAGCAATGGCTTTGTGCAATTGATAACTCCTATGGCACAGACTTAATTGCAAAAAATCCTGACAGATAATGCTCATCCAATAATGAAAAGGCCGCTACTTAACTGCAAGCTCTGCCGATAAGTAGTGGCCTTTATTATTTTTGTTTCTGGGTTTTCCTCCGCCTTTTGCAGTTGCCGGCTACTATGTGCAGGACAATGAAAAATGCCTAATCTTTGTCTGGCCGGGACTTGCAACTTTCAAATTTAATTTTGCCAAGAGAAGTAAAAAGACTCCGAAAAGGATAACCGTAAAGGAAGGTCGAAATGATAATTACTCAAGATGAGACAGAGAGTCTCGATGCTTTATATATGAGGGGATAAAAAATGCTGAACAAATCTGAGAGTGCCTGTGGAGAGAGTGTGGCGTTTGTCCATCTTCACAATCACACTGAATATAGTCTGTTAGACGGGGCCGGACGGATTGCCGACCTGGTACGCCGGGCGAAGGAATTGGGGATGCCGGCAGTGGCTATGACTGATCACGGCACGATGTATGGTACAATTGATTTTTATAAACAAGCCAAAAAGCAGGGGATTAAGCCAATTATCGGTTGTGAGGTCTATGTTGCTCCCCGCTCCCGTTTTGATAAAGCCGCAGTAGAGGGCGAATCGTATTATCACCTGATTCTGCTGGCGGCCAGCGAGCAAGGCTATCGTAACCTGATTGAACTGGTGTCCCGTGGTTATAGTGAAGGTTTTTATTATAAACCCCGTATCGACCGGGAAATACTGGGCAGTTACAGTACCGGTCTGATTGGGCTGAGCGCCTGTATCGCCGGTGAAATTCCGGCGGCTATCCTGCGGGGCGATTTGGCGAAAGCCGAGGCCCTGGCTGTTGAGTACCGCGAAATATTCGGGGCGGAGAATTTTTATATCGAACTGCAGGATCATGGCATGCCTGAAGAAAAGCAGGCAAACCAACACCTGGTCAAGCTGGCGAAACAGCTGGGACTTGGTCTTGTGGCCACAAATGACGCCCATTATATCAACAAAGAGGATGCGGAGTGTCATGATGTCCTCCTCTGTATCCAGACCGGCAAGACCGTTGACGATCAGGCGCGGATGAAGTTTCCCAGTGATGAATTTTATCTGAAAAGCCCGGCTGAAATGGCGGAGCTGTTTGCCGCCTATCCGGAGGCGCTGGCTAATACCTGCAAAATTGCTGAGCGCTGCGAGGTTGCTTTTGATTTTGACAAGCTGTATCTGCCGGATTTTCCTACGCCGGACGGAATAAGTGACGAGGAATACCTGACGCAATTATGCCGGGAAGCTGTGAGCAAGCGTTATCCTGAGCTAACGCCGGAAGTAGAGGACCGGCTTGCATATGAGCTTGGCGTCATAAAAAAAATGGGTTATGCCAGTTATTTTCTGATTGTCTGGGATTTTGTCAATTACTCTCGCAGTCAGGCGATTCCGGTAGGGCCGGGACGCGGCTCGGCAGCCGGCAGTATTGTGGCCTATTTATTGGCAATCACCAATATTGATCCGCTCAAGTATGGCTTGCTGTTTGAACGGTTCCTGAATCCGGAGCGGGTATCCATGCCTGATATTGATATTGATTTTTGCTACGAACGGCGGAGCAAAATCATCGAATATGTTGTGGAACGGTATGGCAGCGACCGGGTAGCACAGATCATTACCTTTGGTACGATGGCCGCCAGGGCTGCTATCCGCGATGTAGGACGGGCTTTAAATCTGCCCTACGGCGAGGTTGACCGGATTGCTAAACTGGTGCCGGCCGAACTGGGAATTACCCTGAAAAAGGCGTTAGCTGCCAATCAGGAACTAAAAGGCTTATATGATACCGAAGCTTCGGTACGCAAACTTGTTGATCTGGCTATGGCGGTAGAGGGCTTGCCCCGCCATGCTTCAACCCATGCAGCCGGTCTGGTTATTGCGCGGGAACCGCTGACTCACTTTGCGCCACTGCAGGTGTCAAGCGAAGGCTTTGTCACCACCCAGTTTGACAAAGACCGGGTTGAGGAGATCGGCCTCTTAAAGATGGATCTTCTGGGGCTGAGAACATTAACTGTAATTGGGGATGCTATTCAATCAATCAAAGATAACCGGGGTGTGGATCTTGATATTGATCAGATCCCGCTGGCCGACACCAAAACCTGTGTGATGTTGTCTACCGGCGACACATCCGGAGTATTTCAGATGGAGTCAAGCGGCATGACCAATCTGGTAAGAGATCTTAAACCAGAGCGGTTTGATGATCTTATCCCCCTGGTGGCTCTGTATCGTCCCGGTCCGCTTGGCAGCGGCATGGTGTCAGATTTTATTGACGGCCGCCATGGGAAGAAAGTAGTTACTTATTTACACCCTGTGCTTGAGCCTGTTTTGAAAGATACCTTTGGCGTAATTTTGTATCAGGAACAGGTTATGCAAATTGCCTCGGTGCTGGCAGGGTTTTCGTTGGGACAGGCCGATCTTTTGCGTCGCGCGATGGGCAAAAAGAAACATGAAGTGCTGGTCGCTCAACGCGAATCTTTTCTTAAAGGCGCAGCTGACCGGGGGTATGATGCCAAGCTGGCCCATGAGGTTTTTGATCTCATGACCCATTTTGCCGATTATGGGTTTAATAAGTCCCACAGCGCTGCCTACGCCCTTGTTGCTTATCAGACGGCTTATCTCAAAGCTCACTATGCGCAGGAATTTTACGCTGCCTTGCTAACAAGCGTTATGGGGGCCAATGATAAGGTTGGCTATTATATTGAGGAATGCCGGCGGCGGGGGATTTCTGTTTTATCGCCAGATATTAACGCCAGCGGCAAGTCGTTTTCAGTTGACGGAGAGGCGATCCGTTTTGGTCTCGCCGGCGTCAAGAATGCGGGTGGCAATGCCCTGGAGAGCATTATTGCGGCCCGGAAAAAGGGTGGTAAATTTACATCACTTGTTGATTTTTGTTCCCGTGTCGATATGCGGGTAGTGAACAAGCGGGTGATCGAGAGTTTAATCAAATGCGGTGCGTTTGATTCGCTGCAAGCCCGGCGTTCGCAGTTGCTGGAGGTGTTGGAGCAGGCGGTGGAAGTAGCCGGCTGCCGGCAAAAAGATGCAGCCAGAGGTCAATTGGGATTATTTGGTGAAGACACCCTGGAATGCGTGAATGATGTAAACCTGCCTGACATACCCGAATTGCCGCAGGAAGAATTGCTGGCACTGGAAAAAGAAATAACCGGTTTTTATGTAACCGGTCATCCTTTGGATAAATACCGTACTAAACTTGCTTCCCTGCCCGGTCTTGGCAGCCTGGCCGAAGGTCAGTACACCGATGGTCAGCTCATCCGGGTAGGGGGGCTGATTGCCAGTGCCAAGCGCATTAATACCAAAAATGGCAGTATGATGTGCTTTGTTAATCTTGAGGATTTTACCGGCCAGGTTGAGGTTATTGTATTCCCCCGGATTTTCGAAAAAACCGGCCGCCTGCTGGCGCCGGATCTGCCTGTAGTCGTTTCGGGCCGCCTGAATATCCATGAAGAAGGCGTCAAAATTATGGCAGATGAGATAAGCCCGTTGAGCAGTGCCGGGGCTGAGGTCAGAATTACCCTGCGTAAGGAACAGGAAACACCGGCCACTTTGGCGGCGCTTAAAAAGCTGCTGAATAAATATACCGGGTCAGCTGCTGTCTACCTGCATCTGATTGAAAGCAAACGCGTCATTAAAACAGAGCGGGATTTTTGGATTGACCCGACCCCGGCGGCTTTTGCGGCTATTGAAGGCCTTTTAGGCAAAGGCACAGTTACTTGTTAAGTATAAGGAGTGACAGCATAGCTGCCCCCTCGCGGGCATATTGCTGAGCAGTAAGATACGCATTATCGGCCATCGGTGCGGGCGAGGCGCTGGCTTTTATGCCTAATTGCTGGGCAATTACCAGTGCCCGCCGGATATGCGAGGCGTTAGAGACAATGATCGCCTGGTGAAAACCCTGCTCACTCATGATTTTTTGCGAATAGAGCAGGTTTTGATAGGTATTGTGGGATCTATTTTCGACATAGATCTTGGCGGACGGGATACCTTTACTAATTAGATAGGTACGCATAATGTCCGCTTCGCTGGCTATTTCATCCGGGCCTTGGGCGCCACTGACGATGATGGCCGGAGCAAGACCCTGATTGTATAGCTGTATTGCTTCATCAAGCCTCAGTCTCAGCATGCTGCTGGGCTGATCACCGATCAGTTTGGCACCCAATACGATGATAGTATCACCCGGGACAGGTCTGGTCAGATGGCCTACTGCAAAAATCGGAATCTCAATAGCCGCCACAGTCACAACAATAAGCAGTAATAAATTTCGTCTTAGTTTTTGGTTTAATAGCAATTTCAGCATAAAGGCCTCCGCACATAGTTAGATTTTAATTTATTATAGCACGATTGGCAGGTATGGCCGATAAGTTACAGGCCATAAAAATTGGCGGAATTTGGGTATTTATACGAAAAATGTTGCAGTTTGCCAGTAAATAATATTAAAATAAGAGATGTTATATTGTATTCATTAGCTGATATTGACAACAGGGGGACGTGTGATGGAAATAATTGTCTGTGTAAAGCAAGTGCCAGACACTACCGAGGTTAAAATTGACCCGCAGACCAATACATTGATTCGCCAGGGAGTACCCAGTATTGTAAATCCTTTTGATAAAAATGCGCTTGAAGAGGCTTTGAAGCTAAAAGAAAAGCATGGCGGCCGGGTAACTGTCATTTCGATGGGACCGCCGCAGGCTAAAGATGCTTTGAAGGAGTGCATTGCTCTGGGGGCTGACGAAGCGATTTTACTGAGTGATCGTGCTTTTGGCGGGGCCGATACGCTGGCTACCAGCCATACACTGGCAGCGGGAATTAAGAAACTGGGACAATTCGATGTAATCTTATGTGGTAAGCAGGCGATAGACGGCGATACTGCCCAGGTAGGGCCGGAGATTGCTGAACATTTAGATATTGCTCAGATTACCTATGTTTCCAAGCTGGACATCACAGACGGGATTGTGCGGGCTGAACGCGAACATGAAGAGGGGTATGAGATCATTGAGACTAAGCTGCCTGTTTTGCTTAGTGTTGTGAAATCAATCAACGAACCGCGCTACCCCAGCATCAAGGGCACCATGAAGGCTAATCGCAAGGAGATACCTGTGTGGACAGCTGCTGATATTGATGTCGATCCGGAACAGATCGGACTTAAAGGATCACCTACTCAGGTGCGGCGCATCTTTACCCCCAAACAGCGGGTTCAGGGTGAGATTATTCAGGAGGATAACGCCCGCGATGCGGTAACGCGGTTGCTGACAAAACTTAATCAGGCTAAAATCATCTGATATCAGGGGGCGGAAAAATGGCTGTTAATGTTGAAAAAGAACAATGTATAGGCTGTGGTGCCTGTGTTGGCGCCTGCCCGTTTGGCGCGATTGTCATGGAAGGCGATAAAGCCGTCATCACCGACGCCTGTACAATATGCGGTGCGTGTATTGATGTTTGTCCAGTAACGGCAATTACTCGCCCGGCTGCGGGTGAACCGGCAACAGATACCAGTGCCTATCAGGGTGTTTGGGTATATATAGAACAATTTGCCGGCAAAGCCCGTAATGTCGGCTTGGAATTGCTGGGCGAAGGCCGTAAGCTGGCTGCGGCCATGGGGCAGCCATTAGCCGCCGTTGTCATTGGCGAAGGTGTTGGGCACCTGGCCCAGGACATGTTTGCCAGTGGCGCGGACAAGGTATATTTGGTAGAAGGGGCGGAATATAAGCACTATAGTACTGACGCTTACACAACTGTTCTCACTGATTTAATTAATACCTATAAACCCTCAGTTATCCTTATGGGAGCAACCAATGACGGGCGTGACCTCGGCCCCCGGGTGGCATGCCGGGTTGGCACAGGTCTGACTGCCGACTGTACCAGCCTGGGTATTGACGAAGAAACAGGGCTTGTCGCCTGGACACGTCCGGCGTTTGGCGGCAATATTATGGCTACCATCCTCTGCCCTAACCATCGGCCGCAGATGGGAACAGTCCGGCCCAACGTTTTTAAGCGCCCTGTGCCGGATGAGTCCCGCAGCGGGGAGATTATACGTGTTGCCGGCAGAATAAAGCCACAAGATATCCGTACCCAATTGATAGAAATTTTATCACTTAGTGATACGGCAGCCTGTAACCTGGAGGAGGCACAGTTTATTGTCGCCGGTGGCAGGGGAATGGGTAAACCTGAGAATTTTGTGTTGA
The DNA here is from genome assembly GCA_023388195.1 of Bacillota bacterium. GTDB lineage: Bacteria > Bacillota > Negativicutes > Sporomusales > Sporomusaceae > Sporomusa. The sequence goes on along the minus strand of JAEWGR010000149.1, from coordinate 1,525 downwards.
TTGAGGAATTGGCTGCGGTTCTAGGCGGCGCGGTCGGTGCTTCCCGTGCGGCTGTTGATGCCGGCTGGAAACCGGCGATTCATCAGGTAGGGCAAACAGGGAAAACAGTTGCCCCCAAAGTCTACATTGCCTGCGGCATTAGTGGTGCCATCCAGCATTTGGCCGGTATGTCGACATCAGATATCATTATTGCCATCAACAAGGACGCCGATGCACCGATCTTTAAGTCGGCCAACTTCGGTATTGTTGGCGATGTATTGGAAGTAATGCCTGTGCTGATTGAAGAGATTAAGAAAATTAAGCAGGCCTGTTAATTGAAACAAGGCCCGTATTCCCAAATGGATACGGGCCTTGTTTTTTGTGGATCAACCAGAATTTACAGTACATTGTGGACATCAGAACGGCCCAATCTTTTCTTATGACGGTTTGGCAAAGTAGAGTTTATGCCGATTTGTCGAGGGGCGTGTCCGGCTGCTGTATGCTCTTGTTTTTGGCATCATACAGGCCGGCCAAAATGATGATAGCACCGATGAACTGCAGCCAGCCAAATGTTTCGCCCAGGAAGTAGTAGCCGGCGCCAACGGCAAATACCGGTGACAGGTTGTTATACAGAGAGGCGGTTGTACTGCCTGCCTTGGCTGTTCCCCAGATCCAAAGGCAGTTAGCCAGGCAGAGCGGAAATATGCCAGAGTATAAAAAGCTGGCCCAGCCTTGCCAGGGAACACTCGGCCAGTCGACACCGACAATGGCCGGCAGGGAAATAATTGTGAACAGCCCGGTCGAAATCAGGAGAATGTAGGTTGTTATCTGGTAAGCCGAATACGTGGCAGCGAGCGGCCTGGAAAAAATCGTATAGTAGCCATAACTCATAGAGGCCGTTAGCAGCAGCAAGGCGCCGAACAGATGATCTCCGGTGAGGCTGACTTCTTTGCCTGTACCGGCGACCATCAGTATTACTCCGGCAAGCGAGAGGATAATTCCCCGCAGCACCCCGGTTTTAATTTTTTCCAGATGATGAAAATGATTGATGACCGCAATACTGACCGGGAGGCAGCCCAAAATCAGTGATGCGTTGCCGGCTGTGGTCAACTGGATGCCGAAGGTGAAGAAAAGCTGGAAAAAGAAGAAACCCAGACTGGAAATAATAAGCGCTTTCCGGTCTTCCAGCCGGAGTGGCAGCCAGGTGCATAAACGCCTGAGGACAAACCAACTGACTGCCAAAGCCGCAAACAGGCGTACCGCATTGTAGGGCATTGGCGGGATATAGAGCAAGCCAATCTTCATTACCGGTGGGTTTAAGCCCCAGAGCAGGGCCACAAGAGCTAATAGTAGATGCACTTGCATGTCGTCAACACCTCACTATACATATATACAATTAAAATTAGAAGACTCCTTCCTGGCAACTGGAATTAGCCGTTTTTTTCGGCAGCGGAGCTGTGAACTAAGAGATAAGAAAAACCGCTGAAGCGGTCCTTTGGCTGTGCACAGGTCAGTTGATCGGGAAAGAAAGGGCAGTGTCTTACTT
>JAEWGR010000131.1 GCA_023388195.1 Bacillota bacterium | reverse complement strand
AATTGTGCCAGGAGCGGTGATTGCGAGGTGTAGGCAGCAAGTTCCGGCGGCAGGCCTTTCTTTTTGATTAGGCTGTGGACGAGCTTTATTATTTCATCCAGTTCGGTTTTTAACTCGGGGTTCAATCATTAAACCTCCTTTAGGCGTTAGCGGTCTGGGCAGCCGGCGTATTATCGGCGGCAACCTCTGCCACAAACCGGCAGGTCCGGTCACCGGTGCACCAGCAATCCACCTCTTTGACCGTATATTTCCGGCCGGTAAAGCTTTCAAGAATTCCGGCAATAAATCCCTCATCATACACACATATTTCATAATCCAGTTCCGGTAACCCCGCACAGTCCAGATCTTCGGAAATACTGAGCACATATCTTCCACGGCTGTGGTCTGCTTCTTCGATCCGCAGGATTCCAATACCCTTTTGGGCCAATGAGGACTGGAACGATTTAATAAAATCGCTGAAATCATTAAAGGCTGCCGCTTTTCTGATTACGTTTTGATAAAACTGTTTGCCTGCCAGCAAACCGGCCTGATAGAATAACTGGTCTGCCGCTTTTGTGCCATAGGTTTGTTCAAGGACATCGCGGAAGCTAAACTGCATTAAGCGGTAAATATCCGTCCCCACCATCGGCCCAAGATTTGGCCTGCCTTCAGCGGTATCTCCTAAAAGATCCCAACTGAATTTATATTTTTGCGTCATGTCAATACCTCCCTAGCTATATCCTCCAATACTGGGACATTGTTACATTAGACATTTTTCCTGTTTATCCTTCACCATTAGCGGCAAAACAAAAACTCACTATCCTGCGGGGATAGTGAGTTTCGTTAATTTGCGTAATTTGTTGTATGACTGAGAGATTGAACCGGTTTTTGAGCGCTGTCATAATTAAGATGAGCATATTCATTTATCCAGCGCTATCCGGTAAACCTATTGGCGCAGGCTTATCCGGTTCTGCCGGGAACCGTTTCCGGTTTTCTGCCTGGCTGTGACGTATCACGCTAGGGCTGCAGTGTTTCCAAAAATTTTTGTAAGGCTTGTTTTTGCCTGGGGGTTAGGGCCTCGATTGCAGGCAGCAGGGCTCTGACATCAGGTGTGACAGCAGGTATACCATCCGAAAAAAAGTCAGCAAGAGAGAACCCTAACGCCGCTATAATCCGCTCCAGCGTATCAAAGGCCGGTTGCTGATGGCCGCTTTCAATACGGCTCAGATTCGCTTGGGAAACTTCGCTTTTTTGGGCTAAATGATTCATGCTGATGTTTTGGCTTTCCCGGGCTGCTTTGATCTTTTGCCCTATTTTCATGAGCATGCTCCTTTGTTATATGGATTCGTATAGCTAGTGTAACACAAGCAAATAAAAGATTTATATACTTATAAGTATTGACATTGATACTAAAAAGTATAAAAATATGATTAAGTTTGTATCGGAGGTGATGAAATGAATAACCTCGGCAAGCAATTGGCTTTCTTACGTGAAAGTAAAGGCCTGTCTCAGAACAAACTGGCCATTATATCAAAAGTACCGCAATCTGCTATCAGTGAAATTGAAGCAGGCAAGCGCAAAAATCCGGGAATTTTCTATCTGCAGCAACTGGCAGCTGCCCTTGGGGTCACGCTGGTGGAACTGGCCGGCTTTGATCACCGGCAACATAACCGGTAACAGGCTTATTAAGCTGAAAGGAGGAGGGTTATGGTACAGGAAAGAGAGGTCCATGTGGCCCGGCAGCCTATATTTGATAAGAAGCTGAATGTTTTTGGCTATGAACTGTTGTTTCGCAGTAATTTTATAAACAGCTATGACAGCGCAGACGGTGATCAGGCTACGCATGATGTCATTGCCAACAGCTTTTTGCTGTTTGGCCTGGAAGTACTGACAAGCGGCAAAAAGGCATTTATTAATTTTACCGCTAATTCTTTAAAAAATAATATTCCGGCAATGCTGCCCCGGGAATTGGTGGCGGTAGAGATTCTCGAAGATATTATCCCGGATGAAACAATCATTAATGCCTGCAAAAAGCTGAAAAAGGCCGGCTATTCTTTGGTGCTGGATGATTTTGCGTTCGCCCCGGCCTATTTACCGCTGGTAGAGATGGCCGATATTATTAAAGTCGATTTCCGCACCACGCCGCCGGACGAACGGCGCCGGTTAATCCAGCGCCTGCAGGGCTATCCGCTCAAATTTCTGGCCGAAAAGGTAGAAACACATGCGGAGTTCGAAGCGGCCCTGAAAATGGGATATTCCTACTTTCAAGGCTATTTTTTTTGCAAGCCCTTAATTATGTCTGGCCGGAACCTGCCCGGCTACAAAGCGAACTACCTTCATATCCTGCAGGAAATTAACCGGCCGGAATTGGAGTTTAGCCAGATAGAAGCGATTATCCGGCGTGATGTGTCCCTATCGTATAAATTGCTAAAGTTTATTAATTCCTCCATATTCGGCTTCAGAAGGCGAATTAGTTCTCTGCGGCAAGCCCTGACACTGCTGGGTCAGAAAGAATTGAGCAAATGGGTGTCTTTGATTGCCTTAAAAGGTATCGGTGATGATAAACCGGGAGAATTGATCCTGCGATCGTTAATCCGGGCACGGTTTGCCGAAAGCCTGGCTGCAGGCCGGATGCCGCCAGCCCTGGTGGCCAATGCCTTTCTTATGGGAATGTTTTCTCATATTGACGTCTTACTGGACCGTCCTATCGGTGACATACTGGCAGAAATCCCGCTTGATGAACAAATCAGAAATGCCATTCTGGAAAAAGGCCATAGTCAGTTTTCGGCGTTATATAAGCTGATCCGGACTTACGAGCAAGGTGAATGGCAGGCTTATTCCGGCTATGTGGCTGAGCTGGGCATTGCTGAGCAGGATGTAGCAAAATCCTATCGCGAATCCTTATTATGGGCTCAGGATCAGGTTGCGGCCAATTATTAACAATATCAGGGTTGAGAGGTAAAGACAGAGTGAGAGAGGACAATTTGCTTATTGCTGGCTTCATAGCTGTTAGTAGCGCAATTATGAGCCTCTACAACGGCTTATGTAGTTATCAGACCAGTCGCACCCGCAAGGTAAACCAGCTATTGCTGCTGGTGTTATCTGTGGCCGTATGTGCATGGGGCTGGTCCCAGGCTGCCGTACTTATGGATAATGCCCCGGCAGGCTGGCAATTACTGGCCGTTAGTGCCTTATGCATCTTCGGCAGTGTGTTCTGGCAATTTTTCATTCATCTTGCAGACCGCTGTGGCTGGCTCAGGGGACAAACTATACAATCAGCGGCAAGCAATGCGGAAATAGAAGATATCCGGGAGCGGACAGCTGTTCTTGAGGTTTGTAAGGCAGCCCTGCAGCAGGAAGTTAAGGAGAGCAGGGCCGCCTTAGCCCAGATCGAATATCATGCCAATTATGATTATCTTACAGGCTTGCCTAACCGCCGCCGGTGTTATGAGGAGATTAACCAGGCAATTACCGGGCCCGATCACAGGGAATTGGCCGTGATGTTTTTGGATCTGGATGATTTTAAGGTGCTGAATGACAGTTTAGGTCACGCTTGCGGCGATTTGGCGCTAAAGCAGGTTGTTGACCGGATTCGGGTTCTATTGTGTCCTGCGGTTACACTGGCCCGAATTGGCGGAGATGAATTTCTTATTCTTCTGTACAGCGACAGCGGGCAGCAGGTGGCGGCGCTGGCAGAAACAATAGCTAACTCGATCAGGCAGCTGTTCATGTACCCTTTTTGCATTGATAATTGCAGAAGCTCTTTATCGGTAAGTATCGGGATTGCTGTTTATCCGCAGCATGGTCTGGATGCCGACACGTTGATCAGAAATGCTGATATGGCTATGTATGCGGCGAAAAATAACGGTAAGAACAGATACCGCTTCTATGCGGCCGATATGGAGCGGCGGAATCATTCCTCCAGCGGGGGGCGGAGCGGAACCGGACTAGTATGACCGGAAGCCAAACAAGGCAGCTGGCTGCCTTGCGGTGCCTGCTGCCTTGTGGAGTGTGCTAATTTTCTACTGACGGCATTTTAAGTTTTTGGATCTGGCGGTATAATTCCAGCTCCTCTTCGGTTAAGGTGGCCGGAATGTCAATACGGATTTTGAGGAACAGATCGCCGTAGCGGTCAGCCCCCTGGGGCAGGCCTTTGCCTTTGAGGCGCAACTGCTGGCCGGCACGCACGCCCGGCTGGACTTTTACCTGCAACTGGCCGTGAGGGGTGGATACCGGTATTTTAGCGCCCAGTACGGCCTGTTCGGGCAGCAGGGTCAGCTCCATAGTCAGATCGGTCTTGTTAGCCAACTGCCAGGAAGGATGGGCGGCAGCTTTAATGTGGAGATACAGGTCGCCGCTGGCGCCGCCGCCATGGCCCTGACCACCCAGTCCTTTCAGGCGCAGGCTGGCACCGGGGTGCAGACCGGGCGGAATTTTGACCTTGACGGTTTTGACCTCTTCCGTCGTCCCGAGGCCGCCGCAGACCGGGCAGACGCCCTGGCTGGTGAAACGCTGGCCGGCGCAGGTGGTGCAGACATTCGGCGTGGTCAAGTGCAGGTCTTTGTCTGTTCCCTTTAGCAATTCTTCGATCGACAAGCTGATTTCGGCATCAATGTCTTCGCCTTTAAAGCTGGCCGGACGGCCTGTTTGCCGTCGTTGAGCAAAATCCTGGCCGAACATGTTAGCAAAAAAATCGCTGAAGCCAAAACCACCTAAATCAAAGTCGGCGCTGTTATGGGTAGTGTAGGTAAAACCGGTGCCGGCCGGTTCAAAGTCCTGGCCGGCTTGCCAATTGCGGCCCAACTGATCATATTTGCTGCGTTTATCGGGATCACCCAGTACTTCATAAGCCTCATTGACGGCCTTGAATTTTTCTTCAGCGGCCTGCTTGGCATCCCCCTGGTGCAGGTCGGGGTGATGCTGACGGGCCAACTGGCGGTAAGCCTGCTTAATCTCTTTGTCAGATGCTGTCCGGGATACACCCAGAACCTCGTAATAGTCAATGTATTTCATCAGCATCGCCCTCCTTTACCGGGGCTGAATTATTTTACTCATACTCAGCATCAATAATATTGTCGTCACCGGCCGGCCGGGACTGGTTAGCAGCCGGCGGCTGAAACTGGCTGGCCTGGGTATAGGCCTGTTCCAGTTCGGCTTTGGCCTGTTGCAGTGTATCGATGGCAGCGTTTTGCTCGACCGCGGCTTTGGCCTGGGCAACCGCTTCGCTGAGGCGGCCACTCAGATGAGCCGGCAGGGTGGCTGTGTCTTTTTCCAGCAGGGTTTTGGCCTGGTAGCTGAGACTGTCCAGTTCATTTTTCAACTCAACCTGGCGCCGGCGCTCTTTATCCTCGGCCGCATAGTGTTTGGCATCATCGACCATTTTATCAACAGCTGTTTTATCGAGATTGCTGGAGCCGGTAATGGTGACAGACTGTTCTTTGCTGCTGGCCTGGTCTTTGGCACTTACGGTCAGGATACCATTGGCATCAATATTAAAGGTGACCTCAATCTGGGGCACCCCACGGGGTGCCGGCGGCAGGCCGCCAAGCTTAAACCGGCCCAGGGTCCGGTTGTCGGCCGCCATCTCCCGTTCGCCCTGGAGTACGTGAATCTCGACCTCGGGCTGATTATCATCCGCGGTGCTGAACACCTGGCTGTGACGGGTGGGAATGGTAGTGTTGCGGTCGATAATCCGGGTCATAATCCCGCCCATAGTTTCCACACCCAGGGATAGCGGGGTTACATCAAGCAAAACCACATCCTTGAGTTCGCCGCTTAAGACACCGGCCTGGATGGCTGCACCGACAGCCACAACTTCATCAGGGTTGACACTTTGATTAGGCGTCTTGCCGGTTATCGCTTTGACCAGGCTGTGGACAGCCGGTATCCGGGTGGAGCCGCCTACCAGGATGATTTCATCCACAGCGGCAGCCGTCAGCTTGGCATCAGCCAGCGCTTTTTCCACCGGCAGCCGGCAGCGTTCTACCAGGGAATGAGTCAGCTCGTCGAACTTTGCCCGGCTAAGTTTGGTATCAAGGTGCTTGGGACCATTGGCATCGGCCGTGATGAAGGGCAGATTAATCGGGGTTTCCAGCACCGATGATAATTCAATTTTGGCTTTTTCGGCCGCCTCGGTCAGCCGCTGCAAGGCCTGTTTATCGGCCAGCAGGTCGATGCCGTGATCTTTTTTGAATTCGGCCGCCAGCCAGTCGACGATGGCTTTATCGAAGTCGTCGCCGCCAAGATGGGTATCGCCATTGGTGGCCTTGACTTCAAAGACCCCATCGCCCACTTCCAGGATTGATACGTCAAAAGTACCGCCGCCCAGATCGAAGACAAGAATGGTTTCGTTTTTCTTTTTATCAAGCCCGTAAGCCAGAGCCGCCGCCGTTGGTTCGTTGATAATCCTCAGCACGTTAAGGCCGGCAACCCGGCCGGCATCTTTGGTGGCCTGCCGCTGGGCATCATTGAAATAGGCCGGGACGGTAATGACTGCTTCGGTGATCTTTTCGCCCAGGTATTTACTGGCATCTTCTGCTAGTTTGCGCAATACCAGTGCGGAAATTTCCTCCGGTGCATAAGCTGAGTCATCGACGATAAAGGTTACCGCATTTTTGGCATCGGTGCTGAGCTTATACGGCACCAGTTTAGCCTCAGCCGAGATTTCATCATTACGGCGGCCAATAAACCGTTTCACTGAAGCAAAGGTCTTGGATGGATTAAGTACTGCCTGCCGTTTGGCCAACTGGCCGACGAGACGCTCCTTATCCCGGAACGATACGACAGAAGGCGTGGTCCGGCTGCCTTCCGCATTGGCAATGACTGTTGGCCGCCCTCCTTCCAGTACAGCAATAACCGAATTGGTTGTGCCTAAATCAATACCTACTATTTTTGCCATAATCAAACGCCTCCTAATTGTAATATCCTATAACTGATTACGATTATATATTCACTTTATGCAAATGTTTACAATTACATATTACCAGATAATTGTTATTGATTGGAGGCTGAAATAATTTGATTTATGCTGATTTCAGGCTATATAAGGCAATTAAACACAATGAGGATCATGAGACGTATGCTCTCTAACTATTTTTGACTTTTTGACCTTATTTGACTTTAAGCAAGATACTAATGACAATGTAGAACGCACGCGGTGATAACGGCTAAGCTGAATCGCCGGGCTGCCGGCTTAATAAGAAAAGACTTGGCTTGTGCCAAGTCCTTTAAGACGCGGGCAGAAACAGCCTGTGCCCTTTGGGGTCCAGGCGTTTTTGTGTCCGCGGAATTCATGTACATATTCTGGCAGGATGACAAAAAATGGTCTGAAGCCCTGCACGGGCTTCAGACCGTTTTCTGTTATTGATAGTTTAACTTTTTAACGCCAGTTTTTCTTTAATGATTTCACGGCCGGCAATATGCATATTCAATCCTAACGCCTGAGGCCCAAGACCAAGTGCCAGTCCTACTAACTGAGCCAGGTGCAATACGGGCATTTCCTGCTGACAGCCTACCGCCGTCCGCCCTTCAGGCTGATTCATGTCAAGCGACATCTGGCACAGCGGACAGGGGGTTACGATACAGTCGGCCCCGGCCTTGACCGCACTGTGATTGGTTTCACCGGTAATGCGAATCAGGTCTTCACTGGCTGTATAGGTTGCGTGGAAGCCGCAGCATTTCAGTCTGGCATCATAGTCGACAGGCAGAGCACCGAGGCTGCGAATGAGGTTTTCCAGCGACTGGGGATTGGCATGGTCTTCAAAATCCATAACCGCCGGCGGGCGGAGGATATGGCAGCCATAGTAACCCGCCACTTTAAGACCGGTCAGGGGGCGTTTAACCAACCGCTGCAGCCGGTCGAGGCCATAATCGTTCAGCAGCACCCAGAGTAAATGGGTGATAGCGCTGGTGCCCTGATAGGTGAGGCCGGCAGCAGCGAGAAGGTTGTTGACAGTTTCTTTTTGGCCGTGGTCGAGTTGGGCTTTCGCTTTGCGCAGCATTAAGGTGCAGGTATTGCACACTGTCAGCAGTGGCAAACCCAGCTGCTCGGCTAAGGCAATATTACGGGCATTAATGGCTGTTGCCGCCAGGTCGTCCACGTCCTGCACGTGGGACGCGCCACAGCAGGTCCAGCCGGGAATTTCCAGCAGCTCAATACCTAGTGCTTTGGCCACCGCGGTAGTAGCCAGATAGTTTTCTTTGGCCGCCCCCTCCAGCACACAGCCCGGGAAAAATGCGTATTTCATTACTTCTCACTCTCCCTTACTGCTTTGAGGATAGCCCTAATCTGCTCATGGCCTTTAACCTTGCCAGGGTTATGGAAAGGATTGAGTTTCCCCCGGCGCAGCAGGCGGAAGGCAAAAGGAAATTTGGCCATTGAGCCCAGCATACCGGCACTCCGTACCGACAATTTAGTTTCATTCAGGCGGCCGGTGTCTTCAATATCCCGGAAAAAGGCCAGGGCGTGGCGGGCACCGGGATTATTGGTATAACCGAGCTTAATGGACAACCGGCGCAGCCGGGCAATATCCTCGCCGGGAGCCAAGCCTTTGGGACATTTTGTGCTGCACTCGACGCAATGCAGACAGCGCCAGAGGCCTTTATCAAGCACTGCTTTAATGCGTTCGTCTGTCGACTTGTCCCGGGTATCGGCAACGAATTTCCACACCTTGGAATAGGTAAAAGGTTCAAGAAAATCCTTGTTATTCGCACTGAGCTTGGAACATTCGGAGGCGCAGGCGCCACAAAGAATACAGCCGGCCTGGGTGTTGATTTTCTTAAAGTCGGCAGCGTTTTGCCGGCAGCCGGCCTGGGCGCTGAATTCGTCTTTAGGCTGCAGCCAGGTGTTGGCTGCCAGCAGATGTTCTGCCTGGGGCTCCCAGTTGACGACAAGGTCGCGAATGACCTGGAAGTTTTGGATTGGGCCGATGGTCAGGGTATCACCGAAGCGGCCCAGGATACCGTCAAGCGGGGTTTCACAGGCCAGCAGGGCTTGCCCATTGACACGAACGGCGCAGGCACCGCATACCGCCGCCCGGCAGGCTGCGGTGAAAGCCAGGGTGGGATCAATGGTTTCCTTGATGGTAATCAGACCCCAGAGAATGGTTTTTCCTGGCTGATGGGCAAAGGTATATTCCTGTATGAAATTTTTTGTTCCATCAAAGCGTTCAATCTTATATGTTATCTGGCGCATCAATATTTCCTTTCTGCCGGCGGGTAGTTAGTGATTACAACTGGCCGGTAAGATATATTGTACGACTGGCCTTCCCTGGACACGAGGGTGTGTTTCAGGAAGTTGGCATCATCACGGCCGGGGAAATCGGCCCGGCAATGACTGCCGCGGCTTTCCTGACGGTTCAGGGCTCCAAGGACGACTGTTTTAGCCACTGTAAGCATACTGCCGAGTTCGATATAGTTGACAAAGGCTGTATTATAGAGCTTGTTTTGGTCAGGCACCATGACGGTCTGGTACTCCTGCAGCAAGCCGTCAACGACTGTGAGTGCTGCCTTCATTTCCTCACCACTACGGAATACCCCGACGTTATTCCACATAACTTCAGCCAGTCGGTCCCGGATTGAGGCTGTAGTAACGCCTGTTTTTCTGGTGGTAACCGAGTCATATTTTATCTCCCAGGCCCGGGCGGCCTGGCCAACCAGATCCTGATTGACCGCTTGCCGCTGCCTGGCGCAGGCGGCAGCGCCCTGACCGGCAAATTTGCCGAAAGCAACAATGTCGGCCAGCGAGTTGCCGCCAAGGCGGTTAGCGCCGTGGACGGAGATACAGGCCGCCTCGCCGGCGGCGAAAATACCCTCTACCGCGGTCGCACAGGTACGGTAGTCAATGACATCAATACCGCCCATCGAATAATGGCAGCTGGGGCGGATTGGGATGGGCTGTTCAATCGGATCAACCTGTTCAAAGGTAATTGCCAGATCGCGAATCTGGGGCAAACGCTCCAGGATTTTATCCCGGCCCAAATGACGCAGATCCAGTTGTACGTACGCGCTCAGGCCCTCACCAAAGCCGCGTCCCTCTTTAATCTCGGTCTCAATAGCCTGGGAGACAAGGTCACGGGTAGCAAGCTCCATCTTTTCCGACGCATAACGGGCCATGAAACGTTCACCTTGGTTATTCAGCAGATAACCGCCTTCCCCCCGGGAGGCTTCCGACATCAGAATGCCGGTGCCGGCCAGGCCGGTAGGGTGGAACTGAACAAACTCAGGGTCTTTGACCGGGATGCCGGCATCAAAGCAAGCGGCAATACCATCGCCGGTCGAGGTAAACGGGTTGGTGGTGCGGAGCCAGTACATGCGGCCGGCGCCGCCGGTGGCGACAATAATCGCTTTGGCCGCAATGGGAACAATCCGGCCGCCTTTTAAATCATAAGCGACCACCCCGCATAGTTTGCCCTGGTCGGTAACAATTTGCAGCAGGTACCATTCTGCCAGCATTTTTACGCCATGCTTCAGGCACTGCTCATACAGGGTGTGCAAAATAACATGACCGGTTACATCAGCCGAGAAACAGGTCCGGGGTGAGGACGCGCCACCGAAATTGCGCTGGGCAATGCGGCCCTGGCCGTCCCGGGAGAAGGGGACACCCAGGTAATCCAATTCCCGGATGGCGGCAGGCATGCTGCTGATAAAATGTTCAATGGCATCCTGATCGCCAAGATAGTCGCTGCCTTTTACGGTATCAAAAATATGTTTTTCAATAGAATCAGTAGGATCGGTATTCTGCAAAGAACCGTTAATGCCGCCCTGGGCACAGCCGGTGGCTGAGCGGGTAGGGAACATTTTAGTCATCAGGCCGACAGCGAGGCCTTGTTGCCGGCCTGCTTCCAGGGCAGCCCGCATTCCCGAGCCGCCGCTGCCGATAACGAGTACGTCAAAATTAAGCATGATTCACCTCGATGATCGTATTATATGCATTGCAAAATTTTGCCGGCGTCAATTTTACTCTTGCCGGTAGGCCTTTTGCCCTTCATGATAGACGTTTTTTCCGGTACTATCAATCGCTACAATGGCCGGGAAATCCACTACCTCCATCCGGGCCAGTGCTTCAGGCCCCAGATCGCCGTAAGCCACTACTTCATACGACTTAATTGTTTTGGCGATAAGGGCGGCGGCCCCGCCGGTGGTCACAAGATAAACCACACCATGCTGTTTCATACTGTCGATAACCGCCGCCGAGCGGTAGCCTTTGCCAATCATTCCTTTTAGACCTTTATCCAGCAGGCGCGGTGCGTAGGCATCCATCCGGCCACTGGTGGTCGGGCCGGCTGAGCCGATCGGCTCACCCGGTTTCGCCGGCGAGGGGCCGACATAATAAACCATTTGCCCGGTGAAATCCACCGGCAGTTCTTCCCCGCGGTCAAGAGCTTCAACCATACATTTATGAGCCGCATCGCGAGCCGCATAGATGACACCGGTAATAAGCACACTATCCCCGGCTTTGAGATTTTTTATTGCTTCGTTGGTCAGTGGTGTGGTGATTCGAACTTGTTTAGTCATGGCTTTCCCCCCTTAAAGGATTACTTCCGCATGCCTGGTGGCATGACAGTTGATGTTTACGGCTACAGGCAGGCTGGCTATATGGGTAGGATACCATTCAATATTAACGGCAAGGGCTGTGATGCGGCCACCCAGACCCTGGGGGCCAATACCGGTTTTATTAAGCAGCTCTAATAATTCGCCTTCAAGTATAGCATAATCGGGGTGTGAATTGCGCGTCGTCAACGGGCGGATCAGGGCTTTCTTGGCCAGAATAGCAGCCTTTTCCATTGTACCGCCGATGCCTACCCCAACAACAATCGGCGGACAGGGGTTAGAACCGGCATTTTCAACTGTTTCCACAACAAACTTCTTTACTCCTCCCACCCCATCGGCTGGTATCAGCATTTTAAGGCCACTCTTGTTTTCACTGCCGGCCCCTTTGGGAGCAAGAACAATTTTAAGCTGATTGCCTGGCACACTTTCCACATGAATGATGGCCGGGGTATTGTCACCGGTATTTTTACGGTTAAACAGCGGCTCGGCTACGGCTGATTTGCGTAAGTAGCCCTCGGTATAGCCTTTGGCGACACCGGCATTAATTGCTGCCTCCAAGGTGCCGCCTTCGATACAGACATCCTGGCCTAGTTCAACAAAGACTACGGCAAGCCCGGTATCCTGGCACATCGGCTTATCCTCATCTCTGGCAATACAGGCATTTTTAATGATTTGGTCAAAGATTTCCCTGCCAAGTGGAGATTCCTCTTTAGCTTTACCTGCGACCAATGCATTAAAAACATCCTCAGATAAATAGTAATTGGCATCAATTGCCAGTTTTGCGACGGCGTCAGTGATTTGCTGGGCCTGAATTGTACGCATATAGTAACTCCTCTCTATATCAAAAAAGATTCAACTGTGTTCAGTATTACCAAAGGCCGAGAAATTTCCACCAGATCGAACCTAAGCCAACCCATATAATCAGGTTAATGACAGATATGATGAAACCAAGCCGCCACCAGGTGCTTTGGTCGACATAACCTGCACCGAAATAGATCGGCGACGGGCCGGCCGCATAGTGGGTCAGTGACATGCACAGATTGGACATAAAAGCCAGTGACAGGGCAACCAGGTAGGCCGGGGCACCGGCAGCCACGGCTACTGCGATAAAAGCCGGATACATGGCTGTGATATGGGCAGTAAGGCTCGCGAAAGCATAATGAGCATATAGATAAACGATCGTGAGGACGATAAATGCCTGCAGCCAGGGGATGCCGGCAATGCTTGCTGCCATAGTATTGGCAAACCAGGGAATGAAACCAAGTTTTGAGAGATAATCAGCCAGACCGACAAGGGCACCCATCCAGATCAGTGTATCCCAGGCGCCTTTTTCGTCAAGAACATCTTTCCATTCCAGTACCTGGGTGATCAGCATGACAACAACGGCTAACAGGGCGACAACAGTGGCATCCAGTTTGGTATACTGGGAGGTACTCCACAGAATCAGGGCACCCACAAATACCATTGCCACAATTTTTTCTCCCCAGGCCATCGGACCCATATTCTCAAGCTCTTTTGCTGCCAGGGCTTTAGCCTCTGGCGTTTTCTTAATCTCGGGCGGGTAGAACTTGTACAGGAAGTACGGAACCACCAGCAGCGAAATAATACCAGGAACGACAGAGGCTAAAGCCCATTGACCCCAGCTTAACTGGATGTTCAGTGTTTTGGCGGCAAGGAGAGCGATCAGGGGGTTGCCGGCCATTGAGGTCAGGAACATGGCCGAGGTAATGGTATTGCCCTGGTAGGCTGTCTGCATGAGATAGCTGCCTACCTTACGGGCTGTTGGGCCGGGTTCTGAGTCAAAGGCTGTACAGAGGCTGCGGACAATCGGGAAAAGAATGCCACCGGCGCGAGCCGTGTTGGAAGGGGTGGCCGGGCTGATAATAAGGTCGCTGAGCACCAGGGTATAACCTAATTTTAAGGTGCTGTCGCCGATGGCTTTGATGAGAATAAAGGCAATGCGGCGGCCTAAGCCGGTTTTGATAAAGCCTTTGGCAAATAAAAAAGCGGCAACAATCAGCCAGATTGTGGTATTGGCGAAGCCACTGAGAGCTTCGGCGGGTTTGAGCACACCGGCAAGTGCGGTGAATGTTACACTGATAAGGGCTACTGCACCGATAGGCAAGGGCTGAATAATAAAGCCAAAGATGGTCGCAGCAAAAATAGCCAGCAGATGCCAGGCTTCTGGCTTAAGGCCAGCCGGAATGGGGAAAAACCAGATGGCTGCGCCTACGGCCACAGTGGCCAGGGCTTTGACAATTTTATTGTCCACGTTAATAAATCCTCCTTTATTTTTAGATGATTTTGATAATACCCTATATATACTTTAGCACCGGTACATAACTAATTAAAATATCGATATTCTATGGTACAATAGGTAGTAACTATTGAAAATGGAGGAATCATAACGTGGAATTGCGTCAACTTGAATATTTTGAAGCGGTCTGCCGGCTGCAGAACTTTACCAGGGCAGCCGGAGAACTGCATGTGGCCCAGCCTTCAATTACTAACGCTATTCAGAAGCTGGAAGAAGAACTGGGGGTATTCCTGTTTGATCGCAGTCAGAAAAAGATTGCTGTAACTGCTGAGGGGCAAGCCTTTCAGCTTAGGGTACAAAAAGTTTTATTTGATGTTCGCCAGGCTGTACTGGAAATGGAGGATTTTCGCAAGCTGAACCGGGGGAGTATTAAATTTGCTGCTCCGCCGATGATTGGCGCCTATCTTTTCCCAAATATTTTTAATCAGTTTAAGACCGCTTACCCCAATCTCGATGTAGTGATGTATGAAGAAGGGTCGCTGGCAGCCCGGTCAATGCTGGAAAAAGAAGAATTGGACTTAGGCCTTATCATTCTGCCTGAGTCTTCAACAGTCCTTAATACTGTCCCTATTACCCGGCAGGAAATCATGCTGTGCCTGGCGCCTGAGCATCGTCTGCATGCGGCAGAGTCGGTTGATTTCGGTCAATTGCAGGCAGAATCTTTCATTCTTTTAAAACAAGAATTCTATCACCGCCAACTGGTACTTGAAGAATGTGCACGTTACGGTTTTACCCCCCGTATAGTATTTTCTTCCAATCAGATTGAGACAATTAAGGCGATGGTCGCAAGTAATGCCGGCATTTCTTTTTTAATGAATATGGTAATTCGTAACCAGCCTAATTTAGTTGGTGTGCCGCTGGCAGAGCCTTTATCAATCACGATCGGTCTGGCCTGGAAGAGAGGTAAATATCTGTCAAAAGCGGCTCAGGCATTTATCGATTTTATTATTAGTTATACAGATTCGCCCGGTTTCCGGGGACTGGAAAGCATAAGTAAATAGGTATTATCGCAAACAACTGTTGTCTTCTTCCCTGCTTTTGCATATATATGGTATAAGACGCGAAAGGAGGGTAACAATGACACACATAGAACCATGGGACCGGCCGCAATATTGTACCGCCGGTATCAGCACCGGCCCGAAGTCTCTTGTCGTCCAGCAGGTATTGGGTGCGGAGGACGTTCAGAAATCAATTGATGTTCATGTGGTTGTGCCGCGGCATAAACCTGGCATTGAGCAAATTGTTGACGTTTTTGTAAAACGGCTGCAGATTAACAGTGTTGATGTCATACACGATAAGGTTATTGTCAGAGGCAAATTCGAGGTCAAAGCCTTATATGTTGCCTGCCGGCCCAGACAGCCGGTGCATGCCGTAGAGGTGTGGCCAATACGCTTCACAGCCCACGCCGATATTCCGGGAGCCAGGCGGGGGATGGACGCTGACGCCGGTGTCGTCGTCGAATTTGTCGATTATGACGTTGATGAGCACTGCCGTGCCTATTGGCACAAAAAAAAGGGTCATGACTATGATGACCATGATGATTGTGATGATTGGGACGATGATTGTGACTGTGATTGTGATTGCGATGATTATGACGATGACTGTGACGACTGGGATGATGATTGTGACTGCCATGATGGTCATCACAAGCACAAGAAACATAAGAAACATAAATGCAAGCCCGACTGTGGCTGCGATCACGACCATGACCATCATTGCAAACCGCACAAAAGGCGTTGCACCCGGCGCTTTGACGTCTCGGTTGTATTGCGGGTTACCGTCAAGGTAATGGCTGACCGGGAGGTTATGTTATATCAGGGAACGCAGGGCCTGCCGTATAAGCCGAAAGGATAAGTAAGGGCGGGGTGGGCATTGTATAAGGCAGCCGGAATAATTCCCGGCTCTTGCAGGTTATATTATCTCTATAACCTGGAGGGGGAATTGAATGTCTGGTTTGCCCAATAATGAGCAATTAGCGCAGTTAACCTGTACGTTAACCCAGGACCGGATTGAATACTGGCTGGTGTATAATCTGTTTACCTGGCAATGGTGGTTTCTTTTAGCCTTGCTTATTGTGCCGTGGATCATCTTCTATTATCAGGCTGACCGGAAAAAATTGCCGGAGCTGCTGCTGTTCGGGCTGCTCATGAACCTGGTCATTATCCGGCTTGACACCATAGGCTATGAAACCGGACACTGGACATATCCCTATAAATTGCTGCCTTTTGGCTCCTTTGTCTCCTTTATAGATTCCAGTCCGTTGCCGGTGATCTATATGCTGGAATATCAGTGCTTTCAGGAATGGCGGGGATTTATCGGTATCAGTGTGCTGACAGCCGGTGTATTTGCCTTTATTTGTGAGCCCCTATTGACGGCAATAGGGTTATATGTGCCGTTAAAATGGCAGCATATTTATAGTTTTCCCATCTATATCCTTATGCCCTGTGTGATGAAGGCTGTTGTGGAAAAAATCTTCGCTGCTGCGAGGAAAGCAACAAATAGTTGAACAGCGAATGAAACACAGGCAACCGGCCTCCCTGAGGAGGCCGGTTGCCTGTTACTACACCTATTTTACCGTACAAGAACACTGATTTTGGTGACAAAATCCTGAAAGCGGGTACCGCCAATGGTAAAGTTTTCGGCAAAAGCCTGTGGGGATGGATAGTGCTGTTCTGTTTCGGCGGCATTATATTGGATGACTGATAATTTTTCATCATAATAGGTAACCACATATTTTTGTCCGTTGTATTCAAAGATTATCTCTTCATAGGTATTGATATCCTCGTAAAAATCCTCTATCGCTTTATATTTGTCAGGCAACGCCTGATGGGCGCTGGTTTTCAATTTGATGACAACCACGGCAGCAGCCTCCTGTCCATTTTTTCTTTATTATATCATAGATATTCCTAATATTATCCATGCTATAATATTATCGAATCAGAGTGTGGCCAAAGGAGAGTGAGTTATGATCTTCAGACAGTTAAACCCGCATGCCTGCCGTACGTATCTCATTGGCAGCGACAACGATCCGCGGGTCATTATCGTCGATCCGGTTATTGACCATTTTAATGATTATCTAACTGTATTACAAGCGGAAGGGTTAATCCTCACCCATGTTATTGACACGCATATCCATGCCGATCATATTTCTGCCGGTTCGGCATTACGGGATGCGACAGGCTGCGAATATGTTATGCATGAAGCAGCACCGCCTCAGTGTGTCAGCACGCGGGTGCGGGATGGCGATATCCTGAATTTTAATACCCTGGAGCTTAAAGTCCTGCATACACCCGGTCATACCCCTGATTCGATCAGTTTGATTGTGGGGGATAAGCTGTTGACCGGGGATTTTTTGTTTCTTGACGACGCCGGCGCCGGCCGTGACGATCTGCCGGGCGGCAGTCCGGCTGCTCACTGGGAGAGTCTGAACAAACTCAGTGACTTACCTGCTGAACTGGTTGTCTGTCCGGCCCATGAATACAGGAACCGGCCGCCGTCAACCCTTGGCAGACAGCGGCAGAGCAATCCTCATCTGCAGCAGCGCAGCAAGGAAGAGTTTATTAAGTATCTGGAAGACCTGCGGCTGGGGCCTGCCGACTGGATGCGTGATGTTCTCAAGGCCAATTACGCCTGTGCCAAAGATCCGCAGGCGGCCTGGATTCCTGTCGATACACCGGCATGTGAGATCCAAGGGACTATGGATGCCGGTGTAAACGAGATTAAGGTCCAGTATCTCGAAGCCCGGGACATTCGCCGCTGGCTGCAGACAGATAAAAACGATGTGGTGCTTATTGATGTGCGGGAAAAAGAGGAATTGACCGGCCCGCTTGGGCAGCTGGACGGGATACTCCATATCCCGATTGGACAGCTGGCAGGCAGCCTGGCCGGACTGCAAGAGCATAAGGCCAAAAAGATTGTGGTTGTATGCCGGTCTGGGGCCCGGGCGACTACCGGCGCTCAGATTTTAACCAAAGCCGGTTTTGATAAGGTTTATGTGCTTAAGGGCGGGATGCTGGCCTGGAAGGGCTAGGGAAAGGTCGTGACAGCATAGACTGCTATAATCATAATGAGTTCCAAGCAGGCCACAGGGCGCAGTGTTTTCAGGAAATCGGCTTTAAAATAATCGAGTGTCACCAATAAGCAAAGGTGGGCCGGAGACAACATTTGCCCGGCCGTACCCAGGGTAAAGCAGATCATAGCCAGGGTGATATCACCGGGGGACAAGACCGCGATGAAAGGAAAGGTTATGGCGACAAAACCCTGGGAAGTGCCTGTCAAAATGCCGGCGATAAAAGCAATTGCGCCGATAACTACGGCATTCGAGATCGCCAGGCTGTTGAGCAGTACACCAATATCCGCAATGACACCGGTTTGGCGCAGGATGTTTTGAAAGAAAAGAATCGCAACAATGCCCCACAGCAGTTTGCGGTCCAGGGCATGCATGAGCATAGCCCGGATAGCGGCCAGGTTCTGACGTAAAATCAGGATCATAGCGGCAACAACAAGCGCCATGGAAACGGAAGCAGCCAGATCGAGGAAAACGACCAGAATAAAATTTACCACGATAGGGCCTGCTGCCAGCGCAACATAATAATACCCGCGATCGGGCGGCTCGCCGGTGGGGGCCGGGGCTGCGGACACCGCCTGTTTTTTCAACATTGTCAGGAAGAACAGCCAGCCGATCACTGTGGCCAGGACGGTCAGCCAGGCCATGTTGGCGATCAGAGCACTGAGCGGAATATTTGAAAGTTGGCTCGCCAGCAGCATGCCTGTAAAAATTGGGTTGGTATATTCCCAGATATGACGAAACCAATAATTAATTGCAGTTTTAGTTTCCGGGGTCAGCTGATAGGGCTTGCTGGCGCTTTCCACCAAAGGAGCCGAGAAGATCGCACCGCCCAGGGAGGGTAAAAAGCCCAGAAACGCAGGCATTAATGCCAGCAGGATTCGCTCACTGCGCAAGGCCCTGCGCGCGGTTGTCATTAGTCCGTCGACAATGCCGCCAGTTCGCAGCTGATATTCAAGGCACATGACAAAATACAAAGCCAGCACGATTTCCCAGGTACTATGGCTCTGCAAGGTGTTTATTACCGCCGCCTGCATATGAAGCAGGTTAAAACCGGAGAGCAGCCATAATATGGTGGCGCCGGTCAGCATCGCGTTGCCCATTTTTACTTTGCGGTTCAGTAGGATGACAATAATGGCAAGGGTGACAAGAATTTTTATTATGGCAAGCATTTGTGCAACAACTCCTGAATAGAAAATAGGCCACCTCAATGTATTCCAGCCGGAAGGAGCAATACCTGCTACCAGGTATCGGTACAGTCTTTATATGCATAACAGTGAACGGGATATTCGGCCATTAGTGGCGGCGAATATCCCGTTGTGCTGTAATTATTTTTTCTGCGGCCTATGTTTCATTGTTAATGCGATTTTAGCGTTTGTTTCCACCAATTGCTGAACCATTTCGGGTTCAACACCGTAAGTCTGGGCAGTGACAATCACCTTTTCCCAGGCTTTGTCAATTGTCAGCAGATAGTCACCGGCCGCCTCCCGGACTAAGACCAGGCCATCCGCCCTGTCGGCTTTAGTCGTCTTGTGGCCGACAAGCCAGTCAATGCTAACCTGGAAATAGGATGCTATACGGCTTAGTGTGGCAATATCCGGTTCCCGGCGGTCAACTTCCCAGGAGGCTAAGGTGGAACGGTCCACTTTAAGTATGGCGGCTAATTCTTCTTGCGTTAAATGATTCCTCAATTGCTTGATTCTTGAACCCAGAGTTTTCATAAGCCCACACTCCTCACTATTACCATAACGCGCTTATGTCCCAGGTTCAATTAATGTGTCCATAAGACATTGGCGGAAAGGAATTTTGCGATAATTGCCGAATTCAGTGTCTTAAAGACACTTGAGAAAGATAGTTACATGGATGAGGGGGCGTTGGCGGTGATTAATATCCATCCGCAGACATTTTACAAGGAAGAATCCGGTATTTCGCAACGGGACTTAATTGGGCTTATGGCGGTGGGGATAGCCCACGAGATTAGAAATCCACTGACCGTCATTAAAGGCTATTTGCAGTTACAGGAAAAAAAGGCAGCCTGCTGTACAGACGAATCGTTAGCAATCATCCTGCAGGAATTAGGTAAAATTGAGGAATTTGTAAGAGTAATTATATCACTGGCGCATAATAAAGCGAGTAGTAAAAGCCCACAGAACCTGAATGATATTTTACAGAAGGTATACCCGTCGATTCAGCAGGCGGCGGCCCGAAACGGTATTGCCGCCGAACTGGTATTAGGCAAGCGATTGCCGCTGGTGAATCTGAATGCGGCTGAGATTGAACAGCTGATTATGCATCTGGCCGGCAACGGCATTGAGGCCATGGGGACAGGCGGCAGATTAACGCTTGGCGCTGTTCAGGGCAAACAGGGCGTGCTGTTATATGTCCAGGACGAAGGCCGGGGCATTCCCCCGGCACAGAAAAGAAAAATTTTTGCCCCGTTTTTCACCACTAAAGCGGCCAATGCCGGTTTAGGGCTGGCTGTCAGCCTTAGTATTGTGGAAAGACACCAGGGGCGGATCCAGGTTATGTCGGCGCCTGGGGCAGGCAGTATTTTTAAAATACGGTTTCCGGTTGTGAAGTAAGCCCGGACAGGCTGTTTGTTGCCCGGGCTTGTAAAATGTGGTAATATAAATTAATCACATTTTATCAATAATATGGCGGTGAAAGCATGAATTATTTACTGTCCCGCATGGTTGGCGGCGCCTATGTAATTGCCGTTGAAGATACCTATACCTGGGATGTTACCTCCTATACCAATGTGTATGTATTGCAGCGGAACGGCCAGACGATCCTGATTGATGCCGGGCTGAAGCAATATCAGCCGGCAATCCTTGCTGCATTAGGCGAGATTGGTGTGACACCTGCCCAGGTTACCCATATTTTACTAACCCATGGGCACCATGATCATGTTGAGGGGGCGGCGTGTTTTGGCCAGGCGCAAAAATTTGTGCATACTGCCGACTTGCCGTTCCTGTCAGCGCCACTGGCGGCCCAGTTTACTGCTTATACACCAGTGGCTGATGGGCTGCGTCTTACGGCCGGTGGTCTCCTTGATTTTGAGATTAGTTTCGTCAATACTCACTCTCCCGGTTCGGTTGCCATCTATGATCACATAACAAAAGCCCTGTTTGTAGGTGATTTTTTCTGCTACTTTGGCGAGGCTTTGCCGGCCGGCGAGCTTGTTACCGATAGTGACTACATCCGGCGGGGCTCCTGCCAGTATGTTGCTGCCCAGGCAGCTGCCGGTGGCACAGAGTTTGCGTCCTTCATCACCGGGTTAGGCAGATTGCGGGCTTATCAGCCAGATTTTTTTTGTACAGGCCATGGTGTAGTTTTACGGGATGATATTCAGGATTTCATTAACCAGCTGTGGCTGAGTGGAACCCAAACCGGCAGGGATAAGAAAATGAAATGGGAGGAATTTTGATGGATTTTAGATTTGCGCACAACAACATTAATGTGCTAAACCTGGAAAAGAGCATGGCCTTTTATAAAGAGGCACTGCACCTGGAAGAGACGCGGCGTATCGAAAAACCGGGCTTTATTATCGTCTATCTTGGCGACAGGCAGACACCGCACAAATTGGAGCTGACCTGGCTAAAGGAGCGGCAGGCAGCGTATAATCTTGGTGAAAACGAATTTCATCTGGCCTTTACCACCAGTGATTTTGAACAGGCTTATCAACACCATAAACAAATGGGCTGTATCTGCTATGAAAATAAAGAGATGGGCATTTATTTTATTGCCGATCCGGACGGGTATTGGCTGGAGGTTTTGCCTGAGCGATTTTAGGTACGGTAATCATGATAGTAAAGTCAAAAATGGATATAATAATAAAAGCCGGAACCCTGATAAAGGGTCCCGGTTTTATTTCCGGATAAAAAGGTTGCTTTCTCCGCCTTAGGTCAGCAGTGGCTTCTGCTTTTGCCAGGCAGCATGGTGCAAGCTGGGCTGAATATGCTTAGTATGCTTAGTATGCTTCCACAAATACTTCAAAGAAGCCTTTAGGATGAATACAGGCAGGGCAGAGTTCAGGTGCATGGTCGCCTGTATGAATATAACCACAGTTGTTACATTTCCATTCTACGGCACAGTCTTTTTTGAGCACGGTCTCGTTGACCAGGTTATTATACAGTTTTCTGTATCTGGCTTCATGGTGTTTTTCCACTTCGGCTATTTTCCTGAATACGACAGCGACCGCCGGGAAGCCTTCCTGGTCGGCAACATCGGCAAAATGAGGATACAATTCAGACCATTCCTCGTTTTCCCCGTTAGCTGCAGCCAGCAGGTTTTCCTTTGTGTCACCCCAGGCGACAGGATAATCGGCGTGAATGTTAATCATCTCACCATTTACACTTTCAATAAGAAACTTATAGAAACGCTTAGCGTGTTCTTTCTCATTGTCGGCTGTTTCAGTGAACAGGTTGGAAATCTGGACATAACCTTCTTTTTTAGCGGTGGCGGCATAATAGGTATAGCGGGTTCTGGCCTGTGATTCGCCGGCAAATGCTTTCATCAGGTTTTCGGCAGTTTTTGTACCTTGCAATGATTTCATAACAATCTCCTCACTTATATAATTTTTTTCAGGATCAACAAATTGACCGGAATGTTTTTCTCCGGCAGTTATTTGTAATCTAATAGTTACTACAAAAATGATAAAAATCCTGCCTGCAAGTGAAAAGTTGTTTCCATAATAGGATCACTGTAATGAACTCATTATGGAGCACCCCGACTGGTGGTATAGCAGATTTCTGTCTGCCTTCGCGACAGCAGGATAATCCGGTCCAAGCACGAAAGGTGTATGGAGCGTATCCTTACTTTAGTTTTCAGGAGAAAAAATGAAGCCTTCTTTTATTGGTGTTGTCAGTTTGTTTTTGCTGGTTTATGCCGGAGCCGTCTATTATGCCGGCCTGCGGCTGCTCCAGTCACTGGGTGAGGTCATCGCCCAGTGCAGTGGCTACTATTGGGGCATTTATGTGCTGGTGGCCTGTACGCCTTTTATTTCCTGGTTGGGCAGAGCCCGCTTTCCCCGCCGGCTGAACAACTGGATTACTGTCGGCGGCAATTATTGGCTGGCTGTCCTGTATTATCTGGTAGTATGCTGGGCCGTTGTAGACAGCGTACGTTTGGCTGTCGGATTATTCTCACCGGCAGAGCCGGGGCCGCCGCCTACCTGGCTGGCCACCGCCGTAACCGTGCTGGTTGCCTGCCTGCTCGCTTACGGGATCTGGAATGCCCGCCATCCCCGGATTTGTCGTTATGATGTAACCATCGGGAAAGCGGTGGCCGGCTTGACAGGCCTGCGGGCGGTTATGGTTTCCGATGTGCATCTTGGCGTTATGATTGACAATAGCCGTCTGGCGGTTATGGTGGAGCAAATTAATCAACTGCAGCCGGATATTGTCTTTTTGGCCGGGGATACCATAGATGAGGATGTCGCCCTGTTTATAGAACGGAACATGGCGGCAGTTTTAAGCCGGCTAACCCCCAAGTATGGCGTGTATGCTGTCATGGGCAATCATGAGTATCTTGGCGGTCAGGGACTGTTGGCTGTCCAGGCGCTGGAACGCGTTGGGGTGCAGGTTTTGCGGGACCGGTATGTAAAGGTCAATGGGCAATTTTATGTAGTAGGGCGCGATGATCCGACGGTGGGCAGGATGAGCGGGACGAGGCGTTTACCATTGCCGGCGGTTATGCAGGGGGTTGACCGGTCAGTACCGGTTATTCTGCTGGACCATCAGCCGCAGAATCTGACAGAGGGACAGCAGCAGGGGGTTGATTTGCAACTGTCCGGCCATACCCACCATGGTCAGTTTTTCCCCAATAACCTGGTGACAGAGCGTCTCTTTGAGCTGGATTGGGGATATTTGCGTAAAGGTGCGTATCAGGCTATTGTTTCCTGTGGTTACGGCACCTGGGGCCCGCCTGTCCGGATTGGGAATCAACCCGAGCTTGTTGATATCCGGATTACATTTAATAATAGTGGGGAAGAAGGCGGCAGTCAGGCCCAAAAACAGCCGGAACCTGTTTAAAGGTTCCGGCTGTTTTTTAACATCCTTTTATCCCTGCAGCAGTGGCACCGTATTGGCAGCATGAGGCATTACAGTAACAGTATAGTCTTTACGCCCCAGTTTCTGCTCGGCAATCGCCATGGCCTCTTCTATTGTGGTTGCGGCAATCAGGCCTGCTTTTTCAATAAAATCCTTGTTTTCCGGCAGGGTGACAATAATGAAAGGAACTTTGCTGGCCATCAGGCCGGTTTTAAGGGCGATAAAGCCAGGAACGGTAAACGCTTTGCGCAGCGCTATTTCCCGGTCGTAGAGCGATTCATAGTTAAACCAGCCGCTGAAATCAGGTGGTTCCATAATATCACGGCATTCCAGCAGGATAATGATAACACCGCCGTCTTCTTTAACCGCCATATAGGCGTTATCGGTGGTTTTCGATCCCTGGTACAGGTTGATATCTTTAGGGAAGCCGCCGGCCGACGCAATGACCAAATCGGCTTTGGCACTAATGGGCACGCCGAAGATCTCTTCCACCGTTTTGCAGCCTTCAAGCCAGGCAGTATGCCAGTGACCGGCTACAAAGCGGGCAAATTTGCCTTCCGGTGTAAAAACAGCATTAAGCAGGAAAGCCGGCTTGATCATAGCGGCCATTTCCGTCATATCTTCATTCATATGATTGTTTTCCAGTTTGCCTGAGATGCAGCTGGGACTGATGCCCTGGCCTACAACCTCATGCAGGCAGAAGCTGTGATTGCCCTGAATGCTGGCATAGCCGGCGACACCTGGCATAATGGCCTTGCGGCCGCCGCCAAATCCGGCCATAAGGTGATAAACAATCCCGCCGGTCAGGATAACCTTATCGGCATTAACGACATGCTTGTTGATATATGTTTCCACACCGCGGGTGGTTGTGCCGACATGGATAAAGTCCTCGCTGGCCGGAGCGTAGCTTTGTTCAATCCGGATGCGGCCGGTTACTTCCTGGCCGTATACAAGTATATTTTCCTGATCCGTGTGGTGACGGTGAGCGCCCAGGCTGACAACCAGCTTAATATTGCTGTCAGGTATACCGGCCGCATTTAATTCATTTAACAGGGTTGGCAGAAATTGGTCATATTTAATCCATTGGCGGGTAATATCGCTGGCAATGATGGCCACCGTATCGCCGGCTTTTACCACTTCCCGCAAAGGGGGCGAGTCGATCGGCTGTTGAAGTGCCGCTTTGACTGCCGCCGGTACATCTGTGATCGCCGCAGCGGGTTTACCTTCGACAACATGGATTATTTGTTCTTCAGGCAGTGCTAGTTTGACCTGGCTGTCACCAAGTCCTAAATAAAATTCTTTTAGCATGTTTATCCCTCCAGGTAACCATATACTAGATTAATGAATTATTTCCTGCAAGCAGTACGCGGGATTTTCACCGCTAATATTTTTGCAGGGACAGGATCGTCATACAGGCACAGCCAAGGGCGGCAATGCCAACCAGGAACATCAGCCCGCCTACATAACTGCCGGTCAGACTGATAAAAAAGCCAATTAACACCGGGGCAAAGGCAGAACCGCCATTACTCAGGCCATTCATCATACCGGCGCCGGCGCCAATTGCTTTACCTGGCACGATGCGTTGAAGAATAGCCCAGGAAGAGGGCAGCGCGATGGCAACAGAGGCAATCCCGGCGGAGATCAGCAGGGCGGCTGTCAGATTGTCGCTGGCAGTGGCGCCGAAATAAAGCCCAAGGCCTGAGCCAAGGTGCGCAACCGCGATAAACGGGGCGCGGCGGCCGAGTTTATCTGCCAAATGGCCAAAGAACAGGATGCTGATGCTGCCGAGAATGTAGGGTAATGAGGCCAATGCCCCCATTTCCGTCCAGGAGAAACCACGGGCAGCTTTAAGATAAGACGGCAGCCAGGCCATAGTGCCCCACCAGATACAGGCTATGCAAAAATAATTAACAGTCAGCAGCCAGAACCGGTAATTAAGCACAAAGGAGCGTAGCCGTTCACTTAAGCTTTCTGTTTTTATTTTAGCTTCTTCTTCGGCCTCGATCTGTAAGGCACTTTCGATATACTCCAGTTCAGCCGCATTGATTCGCTTTTGCTGCCGGGGATGATCAGTGACAAAAAACCAGAGTAACACCAGGGGAATAAGGCCCAGGGCTCCCAGGATAAAAAAGCTGGGACGCCAGCCCCAGGTAGATACAATCCAGCTGAAAAAAGGCATTGCCAGAGCCGGGCCGCCCATCAGGCCGATCAGCCAGACCCCGTTGGCTTTACCCCGCTCGTTGGGGGGGAACCAGTTTTTTACAAAGGTACTTTGCATTGGCCAGTGCATGCCCTCGCCGATTCCCAAGATGACTCTGGCCACAAGCATGGTGCCGAACGTCATTGCCCAACCGCCGATTACAACTGAGATTGTCCACAGCAATATAGAGATCGACATGGCTTTCCGGGGGCCGATGTAATCACCAAGCGGGCTGAGAACCACATTGGCTACACCATAAGCAATTAAGAATAATGTCATTAACAGACCCATTTGGACAGGCTGACCCTTAATCCCCATCTCTGTGAGAAACGTATTGTCTGCCAGTAAAACCGAGACATTTACCCTATCCAGGTAAGCTACGAGCAAGGTGAGGAGCAGAATGGCCACTAACACTACCCGCTGCCTTGTCGGCTGTGCAGACTCTGCCGTTTTGCCGGCAGCTGTTGGTGTTGTTTGCATTTAGATTTCCCCCTATTTTGTTCGTTGTACAAAGATATAAGTGCTTGTTAATTATTATAGAGATTGTTTCATATACCGTCAATAGGGTGTGACTGGTGTAAAAACACAATGTTTGAACAGGCGGTGTATTTTCTTTGACGTCAGCAATAAAATAGTATGCTGATTTCCGGGACAGGACAGGACTCTGCGAAAAAAAGGTTACATAAACAGATATCCGGGTGGGAAAATTAGAGGAAAAGGCCACAGGAGTTAAGTGATATATGCAAATATTAAAAGATATTTTGCGGCAGGCGACCGCTTTGCCGGACAGGCCGCAGGGGGCAAGGTTCCAGGTGGTTGATACCATGGCTGCTTACTGGCAGGATATTAATAGTAATAATATGAAGGCAAAAATCTTTGAGGCATCCTCTCTGCTGGCGCCTTTTTCAAAAGCATCGCCCGCGGTTGCTGCTTTTAACCGGGAAATCGAGTATGGTAACTTACTGCCGCCGGCCCGGTTGCTGTGGATTGAGGTTGTTGATGCGGAACTGCCTGCCCATCTGGGGGTAGCGTTGTCATACCGGGAGAAAACGGCGCAGGCCGCAGAGTGGGCCGGCGAATATGGGATTGACCGCCCCTTCGCCTGGGTTTGTCAGGTCCGGTCCTTTATAAAAAAACGGTATTTGCAGACCCTGCCGCTCAAATGGGAATGGCTGGAGTATATCGATGAAACCGGTGAGTCTGTCAGCAGCATTCTTCAGCCTGCCGTCATTCCTCAATATGTTGACAAAGCCCTGGCCGCAGAGTTGAAAAGCGTGGAGTTTATGCATCCTCATCTGTGTGCCTTTATTGCTAATCTGGGGCTGTATTCTGTCGATCTGATCAATCGCGGCCAGGTAAGTGTAACTGTCCGCCCCGGTGCGCACTACTGCTGCCATGTACTCGAGCATAAAACAAATGACCGGTATTCCGGGTTTAACTGGACGCGGCACGTGGATTAGTGATAATATGATTACAGAATATGGAGACAAGCCAGACTCTGGTCTGGCTTCTTAATTTTGAGGTGCCAACGTGAGAGAAACCCGTTCCGTTAAAGAAAAAGTAAGGCAATTTTTAATTATTTTTTTGCCGATATTCATTACCCAGTTGTCGTTAATGGCCACCGGTTTTTTTGATACGGTCATGTCCGGCAGGGTAAGTCATTATGACTTGGCCGGTGTTGCCATTGGCGCGAATCTATGGATGCCCGTCTTTACGGGCATTGGCGGGGTACTGGCCGGGTTGACGCCGATTTTGGCCCAGCTCCATGGAGCTGGCCGGAAGCAGGAGATGCCATTTCTGCTGATCCAGAGTATGTATCTGGCCATGGCTCTGGCCGGCCTGGTCATTGCCGGCGGTTCGGCAGTACTTGCCCCGCTATTGGGGACTATGAAGCTCGAGCCGTCGGTCGAGGATATTGCCTATCGGTTTCTGGCCGCGCTGGCCGCCGGGGTACTGCCTCTGTTTGTGTCTGCGGTCTGCCGGAATTTCATTGATGCCTTGGGCTATACACGTATCACCATGGGGATCACGTTATGTGCGGTGCCCATTAATATTGCGCTGAACTACCTGCTGATCTTTGGCTATTATGGTTTTCCCCGGCTTGGCGGGGCCGGGGCTGGCTATGCATCGGCGATAACCTACTGGTGTCTTGCTCTCATTAGCATGGCGGTACTCCATTGGCTGCCGCCGTTTAAAGAATATCGTGTATTTGCCAGCCTCCCCGGTATTGCCCTTAAAACTTGGCGTGAACTGCTGACAGTAGGGCTGCCGATCGGTTTAGCGATCTTCTGCGAAGTCAGTATTTTTGGTGTTGTGGCTCTGTTGATGGCCGAATATGGAACCGCTGTGATTGCTGCCCACCAGGCTGCTATTAATTTTGCCGGTTTAGTTTACATGGTGCCGCTGAGTATTGGGATGACCCTGACAATCGTGATCGGTTTTGAAGTCGGTGCCCGCCGGTATCATGATGCTGCGGTTTACAGCAAGCTTGGGATTGGTATTGCCCTGACAATTGCCAGCTTTTTTGCCGTCGGCTTATTTGCTTTTAGTCGGCAGATTGCCGGGCTTTATACCCAGGAACAGGGGGTGCTGGAATTAGTACGGAATTTCCTGTTCTATGCTGTCTTTTTTCAGTTGTCAGACGCTATAGCCGCGCCGATTCAGGGGGCTCTGCGGGGCTATAAGGATGTAAGGGTAACTTTTTTGATGGCTGTTTTATCTTATTGGGTCATTGGCATGCCTGTCGGCTATTTGCTGGCAAAATATACGGCGCTGGCTGCGTATGGCTACTGGGTCGGTTTTATCGCTGGCCTGGCCGTAGGGGCGGTAGTCCTGCTGTTAAGACTGATTCGCTTGCAGCGAAAGGTTACACAGAGGAGGAATTAGCGTATTTTTGTAGTATAAAGTGTAATATGAAGGGGTTGACAATAATTGCCTGGCCTCACCTATTGAAATGATAAAGGGGTTATACAATGAGTGCTTTAAAATCGAATCTGTTGCTCTTGCTGGCAGCGGCCATTTGGGGGCTTGCTTTTGTGGCCCAGCGGGTGGGTATGGATCATATCGGGCCTTTTGCATTTAATGGGATCAGATTTGTGTTAGGCAGCTTGTCGCTGCTGCCGCTGATCTTCCACTTGCGCCGCAAACCGCAGCTGACACGGCCCGGCGAGCCGATAAACGCGGTGAAAGCGGGAATTTTAGCCGGTTTGGTCCTGTTTGCGGGGGCCTCTTTGCAGCAAATTGGTCTTATTTATACTACGGCCGGCAAGGCGGCGTTTATTACCTGTCTTTATATTGTACTTGTTCCTATTTTGGGTATTTTTTTAAAACATTGCATCAGTAGGACGACCTGGTTCAGCTCGCTGCTGGCCCTTGGCGGTTTGTACCTGTTATGTGTCAAAGAGAATTTTTCTGTTTCCTATGGCGACTTGCTGGAATTAGTGGGTGCCTTATTCTGGTCTGTCCACATTTTGCTGATTGACCATTTTGCCAACAGGGTAGATGTATTAAAACTATCGCTCTATCAATTTATGACCTGTGCCCTGCTTAGCCTGGGAACTGCATTCTGTCTGGAAACAATCACCCGTGAAGGGGTTGAGGGGGCTTTAATCCCTCTTTTATATGGCGGGATCTTTTCGGTTGGCATTGCTTATACCCTGCAGGTGCTTGGCCAGAAATATTCGCCCCCTTCTCACGCGGCTATAATTCTTAGTATGGAAACCGTTTTCGCTACTATCGGCGGTTTTCTGCTGCTTGACGAACGCTTGGGCGTCAAGGAATTAACAGGCTGTGCGTTGATGCTGGCCGGGATGTTGTTAACCCAGTTGCAGAGCTTGTGTTCTGCAGGTGATGTACCGGCAGAAGCCAATGGCAAAGCCGGCTGATATCGGGGGTGTGGTGTGAAGGACGTTCAGTTTTACCGTGATCAGGATTTGCCTTTTTTTGAACTGAAACTATGTGATTCCAGCCGGCTTGCTTACAAAAAGCATGCCCATGAGGAGTATTCGCTTGGCCTTGTGGAGAATGGCAGCAGCAGCTTCTGGTGTGCCGGCCGGATGCTGGCGGTTGGCCCTCAATCGGTGGTGCTGATACCGGCTGGAATGATACATGCCTGCAATCCGCAGGCCGACAATCAATGGCGCTATAAAATGCTGTTTCTTGATGCCGGCTGGGTAAATCGGTTTTTTGCCGCCAAGGGCTGGCGCGCAATGGGGTATCCGGTTATAAAAGATATGTCGGCTACCCAGGCCCTCGGCGTTATGGATAACATGGTTGAAAGCCTGACAAGCCCGGCCGGCCCCCTGGAAAAAGAGGCCAGTATTGTCTCGCTGCTGGAGCAGGTAACAAATACAGTAAGCCCGGTGTTCCCTGGCGGCCAGGCCAGAGAATTATCTAAGCTAGCTGCTATTAAAGACTACCTGCACGCAAATTTTCTGCAAAAGATTACTCTGGCTGCGCTGGAGCAAGTCTCCGGCTTAAACCGGTTTACTATTATTCGTGCTTTTAAAGAAGAATTTGCGATACCGCCCCATACCTATCAAACACTGCTGCGGATTAACTATGCGAAAAGGCAGCTGCGCCAAAACAGGCAGGTAACCGAGGTTGCCTATGAGGCCGGTTTCTATGATCAAAGCCATTTTATCAAAGTTTTTAAAAGTCATACCGGTGTGACGCCGGAGCTGTACCAGAAGCTAAGATAAACCGGCACCGCAATTTTTTACAATACACCTGGCTGCTTAGTTAGCTATGATAAAGAAAAAAGCAGGAGGGTATTTATGCGCATAGACAGACTGCAGCCGATTAACTTACAGCACCGCCGGTATTTGCTGGCCAATATACTGATGCTTCTGACTGTGGTATTATGGGGAATTTCTTTTATCAGCATAAAAATTGCTGTTGCCGAAGTGCCGCCGGTCACGTTGGCATTAATCCGCTTTGTTATTGCCTCGGTACTGCTCTGGGGGCTGCTCAGAAAGATTGAACCTGCGGCTAAAATAGCAAGGGCTGACAGGCCCCTGATGGCGGTGGCAGGCTGCCTGGGGATTACACTGTATTTCTATTTCGAGAATACCGGGGTACAGCTGACAACTGCTGTCAATGCCTCGCTGATCGTGACCATCATCCCGATTATTGCCATCGGTCTGGATGTTCTTTTTTTTCGTGCCCCCTTTTCGCCTTTGAAAGCAGCCGGTATTGCCATTGCGGTCACTGGCATGTATTTGTCGGTAACGGCTAATGGCAAGCTTGATTTCAGTTCAGAGCACTTTACAGGCAATCTTTTTGTGATAGGGGCAATGCTGGCCTGGACTTTTTATACACTGGTGAATAAGTCGCTGCAAAATAAATATACAGGCCTGTGTATGACTACCTATCAAACTGTAACAGGAACCCTGTTTTTATTGCCGCTGTCCCTGACAGAATGGAGTGAATGGCGTGTTTTTTCCCTAACTGCTTTCTGGCATATTTTATTTCTGGCAGTAGGCTGCTCGGTGATCTGTTACGTACTGTACATGTATGCCTTAAAACATCTGGATGTTGCCATTACGACACTGTATCTGAATTTAGTGCCTGTCGTTGGTGTTCTGGGCGGCTATTTTATTCTGGGGGAAAAGGTGCTGCCTGTTCAACTGGCCGGCGGGGCCTTAACCCTGGCTGCCATTGTGGTCATGAGTTTTGACCGGCCAGGAAAGATGGCTGCTTGGTCAGGACAAAAAAATACACTGGCATCTGGCGTCAATGCTGAAAAACAAATGGAATTTCCCGGGAAATAGTCGAATTTTCTGCGTGAAATAGCGAATTGCCGGTGTTTGTCTGGCGGCCAATGGCGTACCGGGCCGCTTAAAGGGCACTGAATTATTGTAAAGACCGGCAGGAATAATAAGGTTTACATTGAATTTTTTAAGTCTACCAGAATTTATAAATAAATTCTGTCAATGCAAGAACGCCCAGACCCTAGAGGGACGTCCCGAAGCATTTGGCCAAGCCAAGTCTGATCTTATAATTGATGAATATAGCTAATTATGTAATGC
>JAEWGR010000103.1 GCA_023388195.1 Bacillota bacterium | reverse complement strand
CTGAAATAATCGCTTTTCCGCAGCAGTCGGCAGCCTATATGGAGGTAGAAAAGGGATCAGCCGACGCTACCATTTATGATACGCCGAATGTGGCTTACTATCTGAAAACCCATCCGCAAAGCCAAATCAAAATAGTTGGCCAGGAAGTGGAAAAAGTGCCTTGCGGTTTTGCTTTCCCCAAGGACAGTAAATATATTGCCGAAATTGATAAAGCCCTTAAGGAATTGCAGGATGACGGCACCATTGATGCTCTCCAGAAAAAATGGGTTAAAGTGCCGGAAGGTGAATAGACTGCCGGCATTCGTATAGACCAGGGGCAGCGCGGGGCTGTAGACCTGATTAACCTAAAGGAGTTATATAAAATATGCGTTTTAGCAAGCTATTTTCCACAATTGATACGCACACTGCCGGCGAGCCAACAAGAAATATAATCGGCGGCATACCCATCATACCAGGGAAAAACATGGGTGAGAAAATGCTGTATATGCGGGACAACCTGGACTGGATCAGAAAAATGCTGATGTTTGAACCACGGGGCAACAACGTAATGTCAGGCGCTGTCCTTACAACGCCGTGTAATCCTGCGGCAACGTTAGGGGTAATTTATATCGAGGTTGGCGGCTATCTTCCCATGTGCGGGCATGATACGATTGGTTTTGCCACCGCCATGGTAGAGAGCGGCATGATTCCCGTAACTGAACCGGTAACAGAGTTTTCCCTGGATACACCGGCAGGACTGGTAAAAGTTCAGGTGGCTGTAGACAATACGGTTGCCAAGAGCGTGACCTTCCAGAATATACCCTCCTTTTTGTACGCTGCCGATGAAGTCATTGATTTACCAGGCTTTGGGGTCATTAAATTGGATATCGCGTATGGTGGCAATTTTTATGCAATTGTTGAAGCCGCTGCGGTGGGGCTTACGATTTTACCGGAAAACGAAGCAGAGATCATCCGGATCGGGAACTTGATTAAAGAGGCGGTAAATGCTCAGATCAAGGTAATACATCCGGAAAAACCCTTTATAGACAAGGTTACACATGTGGAATTTTATGGCGCCTCTACTCACCCGGAGGCTCATGTTAAAAATGCAGTGGTCATTCCCCCCGGCTCGATTGACCGCTCTCCCTGTGGGACCGGCACATCGGCAAAAGTAGCAACACTGTATGCCAAAGGGAAGCTGAAAATTGGTGAAGACTTCATTCACGAAAGCATAATTGGAACAATTTTTAAGGCAAGAGTTATAGCCGAGGACACCGCCGGAACCTTACCTGCCATTGTGCCGGAAATAACCGGTTCGGCTTATGTTACTGGCCTCCATCAGTTTGTCTTAGATCCGGATGATCCGATCAAAGAAGGATTTCTATTGGGTGTTAAGCTGGATTAAAAGGAATTGTCTCCCCTTTGACGGTCAGACAGGACAAATGCCTTTACTATTTCCTAAACAAGCAAATAAAGGATATGGGCGACGGAATAGTATTGGCCGCCGCCCATATCCTTATTTCTATGACTTTATAGTGAAAGAGCCTGCTCAACCAGGCAGGCGGTTCAGGTTTGTACACTATAGGCTGAGACTATAGCCTCCTGTATCATTTTGGCGGTAACCCCTTCTGTCCATTTATCAAAATAACATGGATAGCTGGCGCCGCAGGCCTTGCATTCTATGTATTGCCTGGCTTCCTTTTGTTCCCGCGTATCATACATATAGGGAAGCAGCTCAGTGGTGTTATTAACGCCAGGGGCATTGCCGTCTATACTATAGGAATACTCATAAGTAGCCTGGTATTTCAGTGTAAAATGTTCAGCGCTGCATGCTGGGCATACAACGCGGGTGTTATGCTGCATCTTTGTCACCTCTACTTTTCATAGGCTATAGTTTGTTTTCGGAAGGGCTAACCATATCAGACCAGTGGACAGCTTATGGCTATTATGTCCATAAATAGCAGACTAATGCTGATATCTTAACCGCATAACGGTGTAGTTGAAGAATTTTTCTGATATTTTAGTGAAATCATATTGACGGCTGCTTGCATTGAGTTTATAATGTAGTTGTCAAGACAACTAGAATGGAGATGTAAATGAATTTTAAATTGGAGGATTCTTTAGGGTTTATTCTTAATAAAGTAAACACAAAACTAAAGAACGAATTATTTCAGCAATTAAAAGAAAATGATTTGACCCCAGAGCAATGGGCGATATTAAACTGTTTATGGGAAAAAGAGGGGATTACCCCCAAAGAGTTGTCAGATAGGACTTTTAAGGATAAACCAAACACGAATCGTATTCTGGAAAAATTAACAATAAAGGGGCTGGTCGTGCGAAAACCTCATCCTGTGGATAAGCGGGCGTTTCAAATATTTTTGACAGATGACGGGTGGGCATTACGGGCACAATTGATTCCCAAGGTAACGCAACTGTTAAATAAAGCAACAGCAGGTATAGAGCAACATAAAGTGGCAGAAATGAAGATCATGTTGAATCAGATTTATGATAATATCAAGTAGCTGATTTTTTTTATCATCATGGTTGTCATGACAACTATGATGACGAGTGGTAAGATGTATCGGCTTTGCTCAAAGCGTATCTTATGACAAAATAAAGGGAGGAAAAGAATATGGAAAGTCGTTTAGTTAAAGAGTTAAGCTTGCGTTATGAACCGGTAGCCGTTTTGCTTAGCAATGAAAAACCGGCCGGGGCACTTCAGAGTAAAGAAGGGCAGTGGAGCTGTATAATTCCGTTATTCATCGCGGCCGCCAAAGGAAAAACAGCAGTTTTTGAACGTAAGACCACAGTCTGTCTCGGTGGCAAAAAAGGTTTGGGGTTTGGTCAATTTCCTAATTATCCCGGTGGGATTGAATATTTTTTATCAGCGGGCAAAAGCGGCCAATTTGAAGGCGAAGGCTATAAAAAAGATGCTGAGCTGGGCGCAGAGTATGTGGAATGTCTGCCATTAATCGATATTCCCTATCAGTACGTCATTTTCAAACCATTGTCACAGCTTGACACTGCTAAGGAAATACCGGAGTTAATTGTGTTTTACGTTAATAATGATCAGTTATCGGCCCTTACCGTCCTTGCCAACTATTACCGGCCGGGGAACGAAAATGTTACGATACCTTTTGGCTCAGGGTGTCAGTCGATTTTTCTTCTTCCCTATGGCGAAGCGCAGAAAGAAAATCCCCGGGCGGTCGTGGGTTTGACTGATATTACCGTGCGCCCCATGGTCGAAGCCAACATGCTGTCATTTTCTGTCCCCTATAACATGTTTTTGAATATGGAAGAAAATGTGGAGGGAAGTTTCCTAACGAAACACGCATGGCACAAAGTGATGGCGAGAATGGAAAAGGCCAATAAAGTACAGTAGTTTAAAAATAATCGCAAAAGAAGCACAGGAGCGGTTCCTGTGCTTCTTTTGTATATACACAGCCATTAGCCAGAGAGCGCCATTGCTTTGAACGTCGATCCTTCAGCCAGCCGCTGTGTCCATTGGGCCAGAGTATGATGATAGTAATTTGATTTTTAAGATAAAAATTGCCAAATAAAGGATTTGTCAATTGGGTCATAGAATTATTATTTCCCAAAGATGTTGTAAAGAAGGTGAGTTTACACATGGCTGAATGGTTGGCGCAAAATCATGAATGGGTATTAGTACTGGCACTGGTATGGGTTGTCGGTGGCATCTACTTTATAATAAAAAACAGGCGTAGCCGTTCCAGGAAATCAGTTTCCACAGATGGGGATACATCTTCCCTTATTGATATGGTTGCAAATGGAACCGGCCCGGGCAAACAAGCCGGTTTCGGTGGCGGTTCTGGCGGCGGTGGCGGCAGTACAAGAAGTTTATTACCAACCAATGCGGCCAAGCCGGAGGCAGGCGAGTTAGGCCGGTTTGGCGGGGTGGTTGCTGCCGATCCTGCAGTTGCCGGTACAGTTCCTGTTCCGGCGAATGAACTGATAAACCCTGTTTCACAAGCAACACCAACGACGGCAGTGGATAGTATTCCCGAGACCGGCTCCTTAAGTGATATAGCAGATGCAGCTCTGGCAACCGTGGGGGATGCGGCTGAGGCGACTGTTGAAGTCGTGGGGGCGGTAGTGTCTGAACTGCTGAAATCTAGCATCGATTAAGGGCTTACATCCGGGTACAAGTTGATAGCCAAAGTAAGTATCAAAAATCCGTAACCATTGACTTTCGTCAAGGTGACGGATTTTTTGATGTTTCAGCTTTACCTGACAGGGTAACCCACGCCGATACATTGTCATATTCTATTGTAAGTGCCATATAAACACGTAACCATGTTAATATGGCCGCCAGGGAAAATAGGAGAGATCAGTTGCCGATGGAGATGGAAACTTTTGTGGGGTGTGAGTGATGAACGCAAAATGTGCCCTGAGAAAACTGATTAATGGGAACAAGCGTTTTGTGGAGAGTTTTTGCGAGGATCAGGATGGCGG
>JAEWGR010000180.1 GCA_023388195.1 Bacillota bacterium | reverse complement strand
GCCCAACTCCGTAGGCCGAACCGCTTTTCTTAATAACAATAAACCGCACGGCTTTCCCATTGGATGCCGTATAGGCAAACCGGTGCAAGTGGCCGTCGCCCGCAGTCGTCAACGGCACTCGGATTTCGTCCTGTTCCGCCGTCACCGGCACAGCCGGTGACAATTCGACTTTCTGGTCAACATAGGCCTTGCCAACGGTAGTTAGCAGCAAAATGCACGTCAAGTTTACGCCAACCACTGCCCCCCAGCGCAGGCGGTTACGCCCAGCAGCCCGGACTTTGCGCTGCTGAGCCGGATTGAGAGCTGGGTCCACCGTCGCCGGCCGTCTGAGTACCAGCACCACAGGTAAAATCAATGCGCTAGCCAACAGCGCATAGAAAAAATAATCCAGGCTATTAATCAGCGGCACCATTACCGCTAACAGCCACTTTTTCATCGGCAGCAACCCTCTGACCAGCAGTACCTGCACCACGCTGACCATCTGCTGAGCCATCACTGTTAAAAAGCTGGCCGTTGCTACACTAAGTACTGCGCCAGCCGACAGCGGCCGCGCCACCCGTAGCACGGCCATCGCGGCTAGTACCGCCAGGCCCACGCCCAGCAGACAGCCGGCTACTTGCAGCCAAAACTCGCTGCTGGCCCAGGTCGCGGCCATCGCCAAGCCATTGGCAGGAACGAGCAGTACATCCGGTCCCCGGTATAACAGCAATACCGCCGCTACGAGAAAAACTACGCCGCCGGGCAGACCGCTGGCGTGCAGATTTCTCCGCCGATAGCCTAACCACCCGTAAAATAACAGCAATAATTCGCCGATTAGGGCTACCCCCTGAGTCCCTACCTCGTATAATTCACGGTTAATCCAGACAGTATGCCATTCTACCAACGCCACTGCAAGTGCGCCGGCACTGCCCAATACTACACCCCGCCAGAACCATTTCGTTACCGTTTCCCCTGGCCGCTGGCCAGACAGGGCTAAAAGCAGGGCCAGGGGAATACATACTGCTGCCAGATTTTGCAGCACCGGTATCAGATATTGAAGCATACGCTACCCCTTTCCACTTAACTCCCCAGTAAGGGAAAACGGTCCGGGAACCCGTTCCCGGACCACTTATTTTTCCTTACCATTTCCTCGGGATGAAATCAAACTCCCATTTAACTTCCAGTGGTTTGGTCCAAAACCGGCCCGGTACCCCAGTTTCTTTGTCGGTGTGCAACATAAAACCTTGTTTCTCGGGATTCTCAATAATGAACTTCACTTCATACTTGCCAGCCCCCAGCATTTTCACATTGGCGCCATAGTGGGGTCCATCAGTTGCATTCATTGGCATAAAATTGCCTTCAATAATTTTTCCGTCATCCAATTTTTTCACTATGTATTTTACTGTCAGATTAGGTACCCAGTCCCCAACACCAAAACCGGTCTTGTTGTCCGCTGTTGCTGAAATATCAGCTTCCAGATGCAGATCGGCTTTATCGGGCGGAAGGCTCATGCCGGCCGGTTCCATCAGTACCGGTTGGAAGTACACGGCAGCAATCTTTAGTCCCTCCATCTCCTGGTCGTCCCCGATTGGGAACTCCTCAAAGCCTTTGGCCTCATGCGGTGCCGCTGCCTTATCGGCTGCTGGCTTGGCATCGGTTTTAGCCTCCGTTTTGGGCGTTTCGCTTGGCTTGCTGGTCTGGCTGCTGCCGCAACCAGCTGCAAACATGGCCAACGCGCTCACCAGTACAATCATTAATACAAAATAATTTCTCTTTTTCACCTATGTAGCCTCCCTTATCTCTTCAACTCTATTTCGTCATTTAATTATGGAGAATCCCTTGCAAGCACCGGACGGTACTTGTCCCTTTGCGCCATGTCAGACTCCTGCAGAAAATTGTGTTTTGCTTTTGTGGCGTTGATAGAGTACCCCGCCAATGGCCAGCAGCATCAGGACAAACTGCGGTACCAGCGTCTCCCATGTGGGATAGATGCCCAATAAATCAACGGTTTCTACCCACGGTGCTGGCGTTACGCCAACTACGCCGGCCTCCTGTAGTTCTTTCACGCCGCCACCGGCAAAACTGATGGATAACAGATACATGAGTATACTAGTACCCAAGAAGAATGGCTTCAACGGAATGCGCACACTACCAAAGCGGATGAGAGCGAAAATCACTACCAACGCTACGCAGCCCACGGCAAAGCCACCCCAGATCATGCCCTGTTGATCGCTGGCATCGCTGAACAAAGCCTGATAAAAGAGCACTGTTTCCGCCCCTTCCCGATAGACTGCCAGAAACGCGGCCGCCCCCAGGGACCAGGTGTTGCCGCCGCTGAGCGACTCCTGCACTTTGCCTTCAATGTAGTTCTGCCAGGCCCGGGTTTCCGCCTTGCCCACCATCCAGTGGCTGACTGAGAACAACACCACCACCGCCAGCAACATGGTCGCACCTTCCAGTATTTCCTGATTGGCA
Organism: Bacillota bacterium; assembly: GCA_023388195.1. GTDB lineage: Bacteria > Bacillota > Negativicutes > Sporomusales > Sporomusaceae > Sporomusa. The sequence goes on along the minus strand of JAEWGR010000180.1, from coordinate 7,932 downwards.
CCACTAATGCTGAAAAGCTGTTGGAATGCGATGGCTGTTAAAAAACTCGCTAGAATCGCAGCCAGGGAACTATAGTAGACGATACGGGTTTTGGCGGCGTTACCGGATTTGATCAAATAGGCAATAATCGCGCCGATGACCAGAATAGCCTCAAATCCTTCGCGTACAAGAATCAATAAAGACGCCAGGAATGTCTCCGTCGGATTCTGCTGTTTGCCGTCCAGTTGGACCGCATCCTCGCGCAGCATGACGACCAAATCCTTGATTTCCTTTTCCACTTGGGCTACCGGGGCCTGGTTGGACATCAGTTTGCGAATTGTGCTGATTTTATATTCTTCGATGCTAGCCCGTTTGCCGGAAATATTGGACATGACCGCCCGTTCCATACCATCTTTTTCAAAAACGCCGAAATAGGCGTCGTTCACCAAGGCCCGGGCTTTCTCGGCATCGCCTTGCTTATACACTGTCAACGACTGGTTCAAAACCTTCTCCATATCGTTGACCACATGCCCCCAGGTCTTGGCCGCCAGAGCGGTGTTGGTGTTCGTAAAAGCGAACAACAGCGGTACTAGCAAAATCAGCAACCATTTACGCATACTTTTCACCTCCTTCCTTTACTCTGTTCCCCAAAATATGCATTTTTTTCAATAACAATAATCATTATCACTTGGGATTAAAAAAAATACTGGATCTATGTGCGAAGAAATTAAGGCCTGCTCCGCCGGGGTCACGCCCGGCAGCTCGCCACTGCTTTTTTAACTTCTGGGCGCAGTCCATGTAGGTAATGCCTTCTATTTGTCAATAGCTCCTTAACAGCACTTTTTGCTCTTTTATTGTTGTATCCATCCAATGCCACTTCCGGCTTATTTTTGCTGAACGTGGTTGACACCACGATTTTAAACCGGGTCATATCTCCCAGCAGCCGAAACACATCCGTTACTTTCTGCGTCTCAATCTCCGGCACCATCTCGGCCCGGGCCAGACAAATCGTCTGGGGATGCTCACATAATACTTCACATACATCATTATCATAATTACACCTTTTCATCACACACCACCTACGTATATGAATATAATTCACGTGAAAATATAGCCCTTCTTATCCTGAGTGTCAAGAAATGCTAGGTGGCTAATGACGTGGTGCCTATAAGGAAGCTACGTTAATCTCCCTTGTTTTCGCTCTGCTTTCCTATGCAGGCGCGGGCGAATTCAATTTAATATTATTTATATGAATACATATTCACATAAATAATATACCCCTTAACATGATGGTTGTCAAGAAAATAAATGACCATTCAGTAGCACAAAAGAACCGTCCCCTTGTGTTTTAATCAATTTGCTTTCCATAAAAATATACTCCTCTTGCAATAGACAGTTTTATTATTTCAACTGTCGACCACAAGGGGAGCATATCAAAGATAAAGCGGCAAAGAAATTGTTACTTTTTATGAGCTTTAATCAGTTCTAAAACATTAGAGCCTTTCAATGTTTCAGACAATCTTTGGCTATCTGATAACCATTTAGTCTGCATTTCCTCAGGTCCCAGGTATTTTACTGTAACGCCTGCATTTTTCATGATTTTTTCAAATTCAGGATCTGTGATGGCGGCCTTAAATCCTTCTGTCAATTTACGCTTCACATTAACAGGCATTTCTTTTGGAGCTGCGATCCCGTACCAATTAGTTAGCGTAATATCAAGACCTTGCTCTTTAAAAGTTGGTATTTGCTTTAGCTCCGCTTCGACAGATCGCTGATCTCCTGAAACAGCTAAAATTCTAATTGTTCCGTTTTTTACATGTTCTTTGAGAACCCCTGGAGTATTAATGATTAATTGAACATGTCCCCCCAATAAGGCAGCGATCACTTCACTCGCCCCTGAGAATGGAACTTGATCAATAGAGATATTCGCTTCTTGAGCAAACATTTCACCTACTAAATGAGAAAATGACCCTACTCCGCTATGACCAAACTTAAGCTGATTAGGATGCTGCTTAGCATATACAATGAGATCATCAATTTTTTGCCATGGTTGATCCGACTTTACACACAAAACCATTGGAGGGGAAGAAATTTGTGCTAATGGTTCTAAAGCAGTTGGATAATTATACTTACTGGCATTAAGAAGCGGTGATAATAACACATCAATGGAAACTATACCGATAGTATATCCGTCTGGGTTTGCTCTAACGAGTTCATTCCAGCCAATCGTTCCAGCTCCACCAGGCTTGTTCATAATTACTAGCGGTTGCCCTAAATGTCTAAAGCTCACCTTTTCTAAAGAACGCGCTATTAAATCCATGCCTCCACCAACGCCAAATGGAACAATAGTAACTATTGGTTTCTCTGGGAATTTACTAGTAGTAGTTACTGTTTGAATTTCCACGTCAGCACAACCTCCTAATATCGCCGAAATAATAAATAAGGTCATTAACAACAAAACCAGTACTCTTCTTCGCACTAATCCCTTACCTCCTGTTCTGCAAAATTTTACTACTTTCCACAATTCAGACAGCCATTGACTAAATTATACGACAATTTATATGTCATAAATTGTCATTTATGCGTTAGTGAGTTAACATGTATTGCCAGAAGCTTATTAATATGAGGGCAAGAGTACGTTGGCTATAATTTTTTATCAAAATAAAAAAAGCCCCGGTTTCCCATAGGGCTTAAATCATGGCAGCTTATAATACATATAAACCAACGAGCATAAAGTGACAACCCCGACAGCCATCATACCATATACAAAATCTAAAAGCATATTACCCCTCCAAAACAAAGAATATTACAGTCTATGACGGATATCATTTTTTGATGCCTAAAAAATAAAAAGCCCTAGACCGAAGTCCAGGGATAAACTCGAAATGTCAATTAATTACGATTTAATAAGCCTGACTCCTAAATCAAATGCTTTTTGCAAATCTTCAGCTGATATTTTTTCGATACGACTCGATTTTTCTTCTTTATCAGGCATCAGATAAACGTACTTTGAATAATCGTCAAATTGAACGGTATTAGTTAAAGTTAGCAGTTCACAACTACCCAATGTACGCCTCATGATTCCCGCAAAATTAGTTAAAGTATCTTTAAACCCTCTTTCAACATAAATTTCATCATTGACATTCATTGTGGCAACTAAAGCTGTTTTAAAGTTTTTCGGTTTAGGACCTGTAGACGTACCGCCGTAGTCAAGATATTGAAAAAGCAGTCTGTCTGCAAATGAACGCATTTGCCCGGATAGATTCCCATAATAAATAGGCGAACCAAGCACAATAACATCCGACTCCTCAATACGTCGGAGGAGTGGTTTAAGGTCATCGTCTACCACACATTGTCCATAAGATTTACTATTTTTCAATTTACAAGAACAACAACCTGTACAGTCCTTATAGTTTAAATCAAAGAGATTAATATATTCGGTTTCAGCACCCGCGGATTTTGCTCCTTCAATGACTTGGTGTAACATCTTTGAGGTATTGCCTTGTTTTCTTGCACTACCACATAAAGCTATAAGTTTCATAAACCATCCTCTTCTTTCTAAAATCTCTATATGTATTGGGGTAATCAATTCCTTAATTCAACCCGGTGTCACGGCGTCCTCGTTATGCATAAAACTTCCCTTTATACGATTGTATCGGAGGTCTATCTACCAACTACCCCGATGTTATATATATTCTAATATACCCCTATTTCATAAGCTTGTACACAAAAAGGCTCAATCACAACACAAAGGGACGGTTCTTATGTGTCGATAAATTACCCTAATCCATGATAACCTGGATGAGGGTAATTTATGCCAAGAATGATGGGGTCTCTTAACACCATCTCTGCTGGAGCAGGTAAATGTACATAAGAGCAAGCCAAAATAGCCAGGGCAAACCAAACAGTACTATTTGTTAACCTATACCGGCCATTATACTTACCGCCTCTCCTTTTGTCTTACAGAATATTTCATCCGGCCGGCCACTCTTCAGGCTAGTCAGTCACCTACAGACGAAAAGAATGCAGGCAGCAGTAAAGCGCTGCCCGCATCACCTACCCTTGTACTTTATTTTCTTTCACTCCGGTATCAAACCAATGCTTAGTTTGGTTGCAGAAGCTACATACTGACAACATGACCGGTACTTCCACTAAGACGCCTACCACTGTCGCCAGTGTTGCGCCGGACTGCAAACCAAACAAGGATATTGCCACCGCCACCGCTAATTCGAAAAAGTTACTTGCACCGATCAGCGCCCCCGGTGCGGCAATGTTGTGAGGCACCTTGAAGTACTTAGCCAGGCCATAGGCCAGCGTCGAATTAAAGTAGACCTGAATCAGGATGGGAATAGCAATCAGCACAATACTGAACCAGTTATTCGTAATAACTTCACCCTGAAATGCAAAAATAATAATAAGCGTTGCCAACAGTGCAATAATAGTAACCGGCTTTAACGGAGACAGAAACCTGGTATTGAACCATTCCTCGCCATGAGAGGAGATGAGGACCCGCCGGGTTAAATAACCTGCAGCCAATGGAATAACAATATATAAGAGCACGGACATGAATAATACATCTTTAGGTACGACTATATCTGAGACTCCTAACAGGAACATGACAATGGGCGCAAAAAGCACCAGCATAATAAGATCGTTAATGGCCACCTGCACCAATGTGTAGGCTGGATCGCCATCGGTCAAGTAGCTCCATACGAATACCATGGCCGTACAGGGCGCTGCCGCCAGAATAATAACACCGGCCATGTATTGGTTAGCCATCTCAGCTCCAATCAGGCCAATAAAAAGATGCTTAAAGAACAACCAGCCCAAGAAGGCCATACTGAATGGCTTCACTACCCAGTTGACAAACAAGGTAATCAAAAGCCCTTTAGGTTTATCGCCAACTTTCGCTATAGCCGAAAAATCAATTTTTAACATCATCGGGTAAATCATTAGCCATACCAACACAGCAATCGGCAAATTAACATGACTGACTTCCCATTTACTTAACACTTCAACCACACCGGGGAACAACTTGCCAAACCCGATACCAATAACAATGCATAAGGCTACCCATACACTTAAATATCTTTCAAAAAAATCCAGGCGCTTTTCCGCTGCCATGTACATCCCTCCCAATATCCAAAATCTCTCATTAGCCACACTACAATAAACAACAGGAGAGATTAGACTCTCCCACCAAGTGCTTCAGCCGTTAGTCCGCCTTGATCCCGCGCCTACTAATCAGTTTCAATAACTGCAAGTGACTGACTGGTGGGCACAGTATCAAACATAAAGACCTATCCTTGCATTTTTTGTATATGATTACATCTGCTTTTAATCATGTAATACCAGTAGTGTCATAGATTACTTTGTAAATCAGTATCCGCTAAACCCGAGAATTTTTGATTTTTGGGGTTTGCTAAAGCTTTCCGGATACAGTTTATTAAGCAAATTCTTCACATTCGTAAGTAATTCAGTGTGCGTATTTTGCAGCAGCACAGTAACTGGGATATAACCGTTTTCCGGGTATTTGTCTTCCAGGCGTTTGATCAATTCAGTAATTTTAGAGATGATTTCCTTGATCTCCGGATCATTATTGATTGTGGAACTCTTAAAGCATTTTACCAGCTCTTGGAGTGTATCCGCTGTTGACAGGCCCGACTGTGTAATGACTTGTTGTAATTCGGTATTAAGATCCCTACCGATTTCTACAGTAAAGGTTACTTTTTCCTCACTCTCCATAGAATTCACCCTCCTTTCGTTAAATTTGCTCTATTTACACTGACTATTGTATAGCGCCGTAATCCTGGGCAATAGTCAGCGAGAGCCCTGATTTAGAGTAACCGTCTTATTATGATGACCATCTCACAAGGACAGACTAAATCTTAAACTGCAGCTCCCTCCTACTTCATTATATGATTATATTTGATTTTAATCATATAATTTGCAAAAATTTCAATGACGGTTGTTTCGTTCTTAGGGACAAGCTATCATTTGCCTTGACCACAAACACTCCGCACATGACATATGATTCCCCCAGCAATCCATTTCATTGCTTTCCGTATAGTTGCAGCCGTCCAGTAATCTACAATCCGTACAAGACGGGAACTCATAATCGCCGACCTTTTGCCTAAACTGGACATAGTCTGGCTCCATCCATAGCGCTGACAAACTTTTTTCACGCACATTTCCCAGGTAATATGGATACATTTGCTTTTTGCGCCCGTAGATATAACAGTGATAATTATGCATTAGGGCGTAGCAGGGGCTAATAAATCCTTTATAGTTGATGCATAGGGCTTTGTCCTGGATAAACTTACAGGATCGTTCTGTCCGTAATCTCATATTCGCCATTTGTGCCTGGACAGACAGCAACAGCGAGTCTGACCCAAACAACCGTCCTGTATCATCAAGATCGTAGATAATCTCATCTTTCATGGATTCATGATAAGGCAGCAAGTTGGTTACTATGACTTGGCGGGCATTCAGTTTCCATGCCATCCGGATCAAGTTCGGCAATCTGGCAAAATTCTTTTTCATGGCTACAAACTCAATGCCTAACTCTGGCTTAGTAACCTTTTGCTCTTTCTTTACAGCCTGCAGGCTGGTGATGCTATGATAGACGCTCTGAAAATTAGCTCCTGCTCGAATTTCGTTATACTCTTTTTCCTCGGAGCTATCTAATGAAGTATATAACATATCCAATTCCAGGTCGATGAGCTGCTGAATGATTTCTTCCCGCAAAAACGAGCCGTTGGTAATCATCTCGACTCGCATGCCAAGTCCCTTGACAGCCCTCAACATATCAAAAATCCGGGGATGCATTAACGGTTCGCCAAAACCGCCAAAGTGAACGGTCTTCAAATCCGGCAATTCCTTAAGGCTGTGCAGTATAGTTTCAAAGGTTTCCCATTCCATGTGCGCCAACTCATCCTGCCAGGAACTACGGATACAAGTAATACAGGAAAAGTTGCATTTAGTCGTAACCTCCAAATATACTTTTCTTGCATCTGGAACCAGCAAACTGATTCGATACCCATCGGCAGTCTTAACGAGTAACGCCGCCTGCTTTGTAGGCAGCGACACCGGCAGTGTAAGCTGGCCATCCTTGTCAATCCATATTAGTGCCTGGTTTCCCTTCTGCCGGGTATCGCCCTCCTGTTTTGTGTTTCTCAATCCTCTCCCCCCATACATTTGCAAATAATAAGGTTGTTAGGAAAATTGAATTTCATTTATCTATATGACTATATTCAATTTTATTTATATAACCTATAAAAATTTTCACTAATCTGTAACCAGTACCTTTTTCTCGCAACTACCGCCTAATTCCCGGTATTTTCTTAGTCTTGCCTCGTCCTTTTGGCAGGCCGGCTCATTTGCCAATTCCTCGGCTAGGAGTTCCCGCACAAAAGAATACCGCTCCAGGCTAATTTCATTCAAGCGGTAATAAACCCATTGGGCCTGCTTTTCACCGACTATCAGCCCGGCTTGCCGGAGTTTGGTCAAATGTCGCGAGGCATTGGATTGGCTAAGTTTCAGCACCTCCTCCAAATCACAGACGCATAGAGTTTCTTTCTGCAATAGATTCAAGATTCTCAGCCGGGTAAGATCACCCAAAGCCTTCACTACTTCGATTAGATTCATCATACTCACCTCATTACTCTTTGTTGCGCCTTATCTATGATATGATTGTATTCGATTTTGCTCATATATGTCAAGAAACACAGGAAAAACACACGGGGACGGTTCTTTTGTGTTGCCGGGACACCCTCATCCAAAAGCACAAAAGAACCGTCCCCCTTGTGTTCCGTAAGGCCCTTTAGTATACATACTTGCAGCGTATCTCGATGTACATCTATACCACAACAACATTCTAAAAGGGCTTCCATCTACATCACTCCTACCTATTTACTGCAGGAAGGATTGTCTGATGGAAAGAAGTTTATTGTG
>JAEWGR010000028.1 GCA_023388195.1 Bacillota bacterium | reverse complement strand
GCATTTGGTGCTGGCCACGCAGCGTCCGTCGGTTGATGTTATTACCGGTACAATAAAAGCAAATGTGCCTTCGCGGATTTCCTTTGCAGTTTCTTCCCAGGTTGACTCACGCACCATTTTGGATATGGCCGGAGCGGAAAAGCTCCTGGGCAAGGGTGATATGCTTTTTTATCCGGTAGGCGCTTCTAAACCGCTCCGTGTGCAGGGGGCCTTTATTGGGGATACTGAAGTTGAAGATTTGGTTTCCTATATAAAAGAGCAGGCTGAGCCAGAATATACCGAGGGGATAACGACTGTCGAAGCCGGAAGTGCAGATAAAGAGGAAGCAGCCCATTATGAGGATGAACTTTTGGAAGAGGCTGTGCGGATGGTTCTGGAAACCGGACAGGCCTCGGTGTCGATGCTGCAGCGAAAATTCCGGATCGGCTATACACGGGCGGCCCGGCTGATTGATACCATGGAGGAAATGAAAATTGTCGGACCCAATATCGGCAGCAAAGCCCGGGAAATCATTATGAATTCGGAGCAGGTTTATTCGCGGTATTTCAAAAAATAAGTTCTTGTGGTGCTTAGCGCCTTGGCCGGGCAGACTAGTAATGGATGACTAATGGATGGTTATGAAAACAGACCCTTCTGATTATGATACATGGCGAAGGCTGATGATAAAGTACTAGTCACAGATAATATAATTGACTATTTTACAAAAGTTGGGAGGTAGTTGTGTTGCAAACAGTAGGGGAGATTTTACGTGCCGAACGTGTAAAAAAAGGCCTGACAATAAAAGATATTGAAAATGCCATAAGTATTAGGGCTCTTTATATTGACGCAATTGAGGAAGGAAATTATGGCATTGTCCCCGGCGAAGTGTATTTGAAGGGCTTTATTCGCAATTATGCCACTTTTTTAGGGCTTGATTCGCAGCAAATCATGGAGGTGTACCGGCAAAACAAGGAACAGTCAGATGAAAAGGCGCCGGCTGCTCCGCAGGCGGAAACGGCTGCCGCCCCTCCGGCGGCAGCGTCTAATGGCGGCTTCACAAAATGGCTGGCGATTGCTGTAGTGGCAGCCGGTGTGGTGGCAGGCTTTGCCTGGTGGTCGGTCGGCAGCAAAACTACGGAACCACCAGCCCACAAGCAGCCGGAGCAAGCAGCCCAGCAGCCTGCATCGCCGGCTGCACCCCTGCAATCTGCTCAGCCGGCAAAATCAGCCGCCAGTAAAGTGGTGATCACAGCTACCTACAACGGGCAGTGCTGGACCCAGATAACAGCAGATGGTAAAGAAATTTTTGAAGGAATTCCCAAAAAAGGTGAGTCCTTTACCTGGGAAGCGAGCAACAGAATTACTGCTAAATTCGGTAATGCCGGTGCTGTGGATCTGGTATATAATGGCAAGGTTGTGGGGAAAATTGGAGGGAATGGCGAGGTTGTTGCCAAAACATTCACCTTGAATGACAGTACACAATAAAAGAAGTGAGGTAATTATAGTAATATGACTGATTTTTTGCCAATGACCCGGGACGATATGGCGAAACGGGGCTGGCAGCAACTGGACTTTCTCTTCATCAGCGGTGATGCTTATGTTGATCATCCCAGTTTCGGGCCGGCGATTATCTCACGCCTGCTGGAGAAATATGGCTATAAGGTTGGGCTGATTGCCCAGCCGGACTGGCGTTCAACCCAGGATTTTAAAAAATTAGGCAAACCCCGGCTGGGGGTATTGGTTTCGGCAGGCAATCTTGATTCCATGCTGAATAAATATACCGCTGCCAAGAAATATCGCAGCACCGACAACTATTCGCCCGGGGGCCAGGCAGGACGCAGGCCTGAACGGGCGACAATTGTTTATTGCAACCGGATACGGGAGGTGTGGAAAAACATTCCCCTTATCATCGGCGGGATTGAGGCCAGTCTGCGGCGGTTTGCCCATTACGACTACTGGTCAGACAGTGTGCGCCGCTCGATCCTGATCGACAGCCGGGCCGACCTGCTCATTTACGGTATGGGTGAAAAACAGATAAAAGAATTAGCCGCCCAATTGTCGGCCGGCATTAGTGTGGATAATATCCGGGATATCCCGGGAACCTGTTATCGTACCGAATCCCTGGATCACCTCTGGGAGTTTACAGAGACTCCCGGTTTTGAGCAGGTAACCCAGAGCAAGAAGGATTTTGCCGAGGCTTTTAAAACACAGTATTTGGAGCAAGACCCCATCAGGGGCAAGATTATCGTGCAAAATCATGGCGAACAGTATGTTGTGCAAAATCCGCCAGCTATGCCGCTGTCCACGCCGGAGATGGATGAGGTGTATGATTTACCCTATCAACGTACTTTCCACCCCGCTTATATAGCGGCTGGGGGCATTCCGGCCATCCAGGAAGTGAAGTTTAGCATTGTCAGTCATCGTGGCTGCTATGGCAGCTGCTCGTTTTGCGCGCTGTATGCCCATCAGGGGCGGATAATACAAAGCCGCAGCCAGGAATCGATCCTGCAGGAAGCCAGGATAATTACCAAATTGCCTGATTTCAAAGGGTATATTCACGATGTTGGCGGTCCTACTGCTAATTTCCGGCAGCCGGCCTGTGACCATCAGGCTGATCGCGGAACCTGCCGTGGCAAGCAGTGTCTGTTTCCCGCCGCCTGTAAAAGCCTGAATACCAGTCACAATGAATATCTGGAGCTGCTCAGGGCAATCAGGAAACTCCCGGGCATCAAAAAAGTATTTGTCCGGTCAGGTTTACGTTATGATTATTTAATGGCTGCCAATGATATGGCCTTCCTAAAGGAATTATGCGAGCACCATGTGAGTGGACAACTTAAGGTCGCACCTGAACATATTTCACCCAAGGTTACGAAACTGATGGGCAAAGCAGGCAAGGAGACCTATCAAAAGTTTAAAAAAGCTTACGAGCAGGCAAACAAAGAGTTAGGCAAAGAGCAGTATCTGGTACCGTACTATATGTCCAGCCATCCGGGGGCGGGGCTTAAAGAAGCTGTCGAACTCGCGGAATTTTTGCGGGACACCGGTTATAACCCAGAGCAAGTGCAGGATTTTATCCCTACTCCCGGCAGTTTGTCCACCTGTATGTATTATACAGGTCTGCACCCCCTTACCGGGGAAAAGGTCTATGTGGCTAAAGAAGCTCATGATAAAAGGCTGCAGCGGGCTTTGCTGCAATACCGCAATCCCAAAAACCACGCGCTGGTACAGGAAGCGCTGACGGCAGCGGGGCGGCAGGATTTAATCGGTTATGAACCGAAATGCCTGATCCGGCCATTAAAGCAGGGACAATACCCTGCAGGCAAAAGACCGGGGGGGAAGCCGGATAAACACCGGTCTCTGCAGGTTACCAGAAACAAAACAGCCAAAAAACAGACTAGAACCTCGTAGTTTTAGTCTGTCTTACTCATCAGACCAAATGTACGGCGGCAGTCCTCAGATAAGAGATACATGCCAATCAACCCGTGCGGGACGATGGTCATGACGCCCATCGTCATGTTATAACCAAACATGATGAGGAAACCAATAATTACAAAAAGAAAAGACAGGATCAGCTCAAACATGCGGGCCCAGCGCTTAAGTTTTAGCAAACCGACGGCGGGAACTGCGTATAAGAGCAGGGCTACGAATGCATTAAGGGCTGCCGGCAGGTTGCCCTGGGTGACACCGGTGTAGACGCCAAACGCATAGCCGATGGCGACAACCAGTAAAAAACCGATGACGAGAAGCAGGCGGCCAGTGAGATCAGGATGAAGGAAAGACCACCAGCTGGGTCTTTCGGACATAATAACAACTCCTTTCATGATATTCTAATTTTACCATACATTCCTGTCTTTTAGAATAAGCCGGACTATACGGCCCGGTTATTTGTCCTGTGAAAGGTAACTTTCTCTGGCTAAGGCCAACCACCGGCTTTCGTTCAGACTTCTGCTGTCCTCCTGAGAGACTTGGCGCAACAGCGACCGGGGACTTGCATAAACCTTAAAAACAGGGTATAGTATATATGTTTGCCTTAATTATTTGGCCAATCTATCTAGTATGGGGGGGTAACTTATGAAACGTTATCTGCCATTATTATTGATCTCGTTTTTTTTTATCATACTGGCAGCAGCAGGCACGACCTATCTGGCCGGCTATGCAGGTAAGGAAAATAAAGATACCCTGCCAACCATCACGGTCTATACTACGCTGCCGGTTGAGCAGGTCTCTGTATTAGCACAGGAATACGAAAAGATTGCTCAAGTCAGAGTAAGTATAGCGCCTTTAACCGAGAAAGAGCTGTTTACCAAACTAATTCAGGAATCCGCAAAGCCACAGGCTGATTTGATTCTGGCCAACCGCAAAACGCTCAAACAGGCGAAAAGCAGCGCCCTGCTGATCCCTTATCAGTCCGAATACACAGATATCATTCCCGCCAGATTCCAGGATCCTGACGGCTATTGGACCGGTGTCTGGTATGATCCGGTTATTTTTGCCGCTAATCAGGATTTTTTACGCAAGACGGCAAAAAAACCGGCAAAATGGTCCGAATTACCGTTGGAACCTAAGGTACGGTTTGGCATGACTGATTTTCTGGCGGCCGATGCGGCGGCCAATCTCTTATATACCCTGGTTGCTGTCAATGGCGAAACCCAGACCCTGAGTTTTCTCAAAAAACTCCACCCGCAGATTGTACAGTATGCTAAGTTTCTGGTAACCCCGGCCAGGATGGCCAGTATGGGTGAGGTGGATATCGCTATTGTTGTTCATAGTGAGGCAATGCGGTATGTACGGGACGGTTTTCCTATTGAAATTATCTATCCTGAGGATGGGACAGCCTATCTGCTGACAGGAGCCGGATTAATCAGAGGCGCCCCCCATGGTTCTGAAGCAAAGCAATTCATTGACTGGCTGACCCAGGCCGGGGCCCTTGCGGCGATGGCTCAGCAAAAATTTTATTTTGTGCCGACAAATCCGGAATTTCGTATGTACAAGGAGTACATGACTAAAGAACTGCTGTTGCTCGACCACCATGACATGTATTTGCCGGAACAACAGCGCAAGTTATTAAATAAATGGGTACAGGCTGTGCGCCTGGGAATCCAATAGGAGGGCCGTATTATGCTTACAGCAGGATTTGTCAGTTTAGGATGTGCCAAGAATCTTGTTGATACTGAGATCATGTTAGGGATTCTGGCTGATAATAATATACACATTACCGACGACCCTCATGTTGCCGATATTTTAATTGTTAATACCTGTGGTTTTATTGATTCCGCGAAAGAAGAATCAATCTCAACAATTATCCAAATGGCTGATTTTAAGAAAGACGGAAAATGCAAAGGCGTGATTGTGGCTGGCTGTTTAGGGCAGCGCTATCAGCAGGAATTACTGGATGAGCTGGCAGAGGTATCGGCCATTGTCGGTACCGGTGCCTGGCATCGTATTATGGAAGCGGTAGAGGCTGTCCTGGCCGGTGAGCGTGTGCTGCTTATTGGCGAAACAGACACCATTTATGACGAAACCATGCGACGGATATCCACTACGCCTGCTTACAGCGCTTATGTCAAGATTGCCGAAGGCTGCAGCAACTGTTGTTCGTATTGTGTAATTCCCCTGGTGCGGGGCAGTTACCGGAGCCGGCCTGTAGAATCAGTGGTCAGTGAGGTGCAGATGCTTGCCGACCGGGGCGTCAAGGAGATAAATCTTATTGCCCAGGACACCACAAGTTACGGCCGTGACCGTTATGGTCAGCCGCAATTGGTGGCCTTGCTTAAAGAATTAGTAAAAATTGAGGGTATTGTCTGGATTCGTTTATTGTATTGCTATCCTAAATACTTTAATGATGAACTTATTGATCTTATTGCCCGCGAGCCTAAGATTTGCAAATACATTGATATGCCGCTCCAGCATGCCGATGATGAAATTCTGGCGGCTATGAACCGGCGTGATACACGGGCCGAGATTGAAAGCCTGCTGAAGAAAATCCGCACAGCTATTCCTGCAGTTGTTATCCGTACTTCTTTTATTGTCGGGTTTCCCGGTGAGACTGACAGTCATTTTGAATCACTGAAACAGTTTGCCGAAGAACAGCGGTTTGAACGGCTGGGGGTCTTTACTTATTCCCAGGAAGAGGACACGCCTGCCGCCGGTTTGGAACAACAGATTCCGGATAGTGTTAAAGAGGAGCGTTATCATGAACTGATGGCGTTACAATGCCGGATATCGGAAGACTTGAACCGTGATATGGAAGGACAGCTGCTGTCTATATTGATCGAAGGTTATAACCCTGAACAGCCGGAGGTGGCTTTTGGCCGGTCCTATCGGGAAGCCCCTGACGTCGATGGCCGCATTTACGTCGAAAATGCCGGCGGTCTGGCGCCGGGTGATGTTGTGCAAGCAAAGGTTGTACAAGGATTTACTTATGACTTGCTGGCTGAAAGAAAGTGATATTGGCTGTATAATAATATAATGCAGGCTTAAAATAGTAGAGACTGCCAAGCTCTGCTATTTTTTGTTAAATTCTTATAATATTATTTTTGTCGCAAATTATAGTAATTAAAAGGAATTATTAACTAGGTCGCGAATGCATTATTGTCAGGAGGGAAAGAAAATGATTGTAGAACTGGTGAGTACCGGTACCGAGTTACTCTTGGGTCAGATTACCAACACGAATGCCCCTTTTTTAGCAGCCCGGCTGAATGAACTGGGGTTTAGTGTATTATATCAGACAACGGTTGGCGATAACCGGGAGCGGATGAAGAGTGTGCTGCAAACAGCTCTAGCGCGGGCTGATATTGTGATAACAAGCGGGGGGCTTGGCCCTACGCAGGGGGATATAACAAAAGAAGTGACGGCGGCGGTATTGTCCAGAGCAATGTGTTTTCATGCCGACAGTGCGGAACGGATAAAACGTTATTTTGCGGAACGCCGGCTATGTATGACTGATAATAATCTGCGGCAGGCAATGATGCCGGACGGGGCCGCCATTGTGGAGAACAATTGCGGCACAGCCCCTGGCGTCATTGTGGAAGACAACATGGCCGGCAAAATAATTATTAACCTGCCAGGACCGCCCCGTGAGCTCACTGCCATGTTTGAAACTTCAATTATCCCGTATCTTAAAGAGCGTTACGGCCTGCAGGGGGCCATTGTATCCAGGGTATTGCGTACATATGGTTTAGGTGAATCGGCCCTCGAAGAAAAAATTAAAAGTTTTATCCTTTCGCAATCAAATCCGACACTTGCCTTATTGGTGAGCAATGGTGTAATAAATGTCCGCATTACTGCCAGCGCTGTTAATGAAACCGCCGCATTGCAGCTGATTACAGCGCTTGAGGACCAAATCCGCCCGTTAATAAGCGAATATATCTTTGGCATTGATGATGACACCCTGGAGCAGGCTGTGGGCAGGTTATTGCTGGACAAAGATTTGAAAATAGCGTTGGCCGAATCCTGTACCGGCGGTCTTGTTACCAGCCGTATTACCGATGTTCCCGGCAGTTCCCGTTATGTAACCGGATCTGTGGTTTGCTACAGCAACGAAATTAAGGTGTCTCAGGTCGGTGTACCGGCTGCTGTTCTTGCGGCCGAAGGCGCTGTGAGTCAACAAACAGCGGCAAGCATGGCCCAGGGAATTAAAGCAAGGTACTTGGCTGATATTGGCCTTAGTATAACTGGCATTGCCGGTCCCGGCGGCGCCACCGACGGCAAGCCTGTCGGCCTTGTCTATATTGCGATTGACGGCCCGGCAGGCACAAAAGGTTATCAGCATTATTTTAATGGCAGTCGCACAGATGTTAAACACCGGACGGCTCTTGCCGCCCTTAATCACTTGCGTCAATATTTGCTTACACTATAGGAGGTTTTTTTATAATGAAAGATGCAGTAACTTTATTTGGTGATATATCCTTAAGCAAGAAAACCGCGGCCGCGATCACGGAAATGGGTTTTGAAGAGCCGTCGCCGATTCAGAGCCAGACTATTCCCCTGGTATTAGCCGGGAATGATGTTTTGGGCCAGGCCCAAACCGGTACAGGTAAAACAGCCGCTTTCGGTATTCCTATTATGGAACGGATCACGGAAGTCAAGCAAATTCAGGCTCTAGTGCTTACTCCCACCAGGGAGCTTGCTATTCAGGTTTCGGAAGAACTGGCTAAAATCGGGAAATTTAAACGGATAAAGACATTACCTATCTATGGGGGGCAGGCAATCGAACGTCAGATCAGATCCCTAAAATTAGGTGTGCAGGTAATCGTCGGTACCCCCGGCCGGCTGCTTGATCATATCCGCCGGAATACCATTAAGCTGGATCATGTTAGAATTCTGGTCATTGACGAAGCAGACGAAATGCTGGATATGGGTTTTATTGATGATATTCAGAGCATTCTTCAGCATGTTCCTTCCGAACGGCAAACCCTGCTATTTTCAGCCACAATGCCTTCAGAGATCATGGCTTTGGCCAATAGGTACATGAAAGACCGGGTAACGGTAACCATCAGCAAGGAACAGCTGACAGTCCCCCTGATTGATCAGATCTATTATGAGACCCGTGATAAACTGGACGGTTTATGCCGGGTACTTGATTCCGAAACAGTGGGCCGGGTTATTATCTTCTGCCGTACCAAAAAAGGGGTTGATGACCTGGTGGCGTCATTATCCACACGGGGCTATATCTCCGACGGCCTGCACGGTGACCTGAGCCAGGCCCAGCGGGACCGGGTTATGAAAAAATTCCGGGATGGCAAGCTGGATATCCTGATTGCCACTGATGTGGCTGCCAGAGGGCTCGATATTGAGCATATTACCCATGTAATCAACTATGACATCCCCCAGGACCCGGAGTCCTATGTTCATCGTATCGGCCGTACAGGCCGCGCTGGCAAAAAGGGCGTGGCGATGACCTTTATTCAGCCGCGCGAATACAGGCAGTTGAAACTGATTGAAAAAGAAGTACGGACCCGTATCCTGCGGCGCCAATTGCCATCCCCGGCCGATATCCTGGAGCGGCAAAGTGAGATTATAAAAAATCAGCTGACCCAGACGATTACCCGCGGCGGGTTGGATGCCTACAGCAGCATTGTTGCCGATCTGGCCACCGACTATGATCCGATTGACCTGGCGGCAGCGGCGCTGAAACTCTTCCAGGAAGGGTATAAGGAACAGGCCGTTATTGAGAAGCAGGAGCTGCAATTTGGTAATACCGGCGCCGAGCCGGGCATGGTGCGGTTATTTATCAATGCCGGCCGGGCCCAGCGGATTCAGCCGCAGGATATAGTCCGCACCATTGCTGAGGAGGCTGATATTCAGGGCAGTATTATCGGCTTGATCAATATTTATGACAAGTTTACTTTTGTTGAGGTCCCGGAAGGTGTTGCCGAGCGGGTGCTGTCAGTTATGAATAAAAATACAATCAAAGGCCACCGGGTTAATATCGAGCCGGCGAAAGGGCGTTAAACAGAAAAAGGATAACCTGCAACCGGTAATGTTATCATTGACAAAACGAACAAATGTTTGTAAAATGGTGATATAGTTGCGGGGGAGGGCTCAGGTAATGGATAAGGCAAAAGATTTCGAGAAGAACCGGGAAATGGATAAATTTAAAGCACTTGAGAATGCAATGCGCCAGATCGAAAAAGATTTTGGTAAAGGTGCGATTATGAAGCTTGGCGAAGCTGCCGCCAAAATGAATCTGGAGGTTATTCCCACAGGGTCATTGCCCCTGGATGTGGCGCTGGGGGTAGGCGGGGTACCGCGCGGCCGGGTTGTCGAGATATTTGGCCCCGAATCATCAGGTAAAACGACCGTTTCCTTACATATTATCGCCGAGGCGCAAAAACTGGATGGGATTGCCGCTTTTATTGACGCCGAGCATGCCCTGGATCCGGTTTATGCGAAGAAGCTGGGTGTTGATATTGACAATCTGCTCATTTCCCAGCCTGATAACGGGGAGCAGGCGCTGGAGATTGCTGAGGCACTGGTGCGCAGTGCAGCGATTGATATTATTGTTATTGACTCGGTAGCGGCCTTAGTGCCCAAAAACGAGATCGACGGTGATATGGGCGACTCCCATGTGGGTCTGCATGCCAGGCTGATGTCCCAGGCCTTGCGGAAACTAACCGGTATTATCAGTAAATCCCGGACTACCGTTATTTTTATCAATCAAATCCGGGAAAAAGTCGGTGTCATGTTTGGCAATCCGGAAACAACTACCGGTGGGCGGGCGTTAAAGTTTTATGCCTCCATCCGCCTGGATGTACGGAAATCGGAGAGCCTGAAACAAGGTAATGATGTAGTTGGCAACCGTACGAAAGTGAAAGTTGTCAAAAATAAAGTAGCGCCTCCTTTTAAACAGGCCGAATTTGATATTATGTACGGTGAAGGGATTTCCCGGGAGGGCAGCCTTGTCGATATTGGGGTTAAGCTTGAAATTATTAATAAGAGCGGCGCCTGGTTTTCCTATAAAGACCAGCGGCTGGGCCAGGGCCGGGAAAACGTAAAAGAGTTTCTAAAGGACAATCGGCAGATTGCGGATGAGATAGACCGTAAAATCCGGGAAATGCTGTTGGCCGGCGGCGATGCCCAGATTGATCATGCCCTTAGTGATGAATTTTTACCTAACACTGAGGATGAAGATAAAGATGATGTTTTTGAGGCTTAATCAAGATGAATATAGTTGAAATGGCTGTTAAAATGTTAAGGTTTAGGTCTCATAGTCAATATGAACTTGAACAAAAGCTTCTGAACCAGGGTTATGATGAACTGGCGGTAAACCAGGCTGTTCAATATGTTACTGAGCGCGGCTATCTTAATGATGCCGCGCTTTGTGATGTGCTTCTGGGCCAATATGCAGAAATGAGTAAATATAGTATACGGGAAACATTTATGAGATTACGGCGCCGGGGGTTGCCGGCAGACTTAATTACCGACAAGCTGGCAGACCTGGACGGGGAGTTTGAATATGAGGCGGCTTTCAGACTGGCTGCCAGGCATTTTCGTGCCGGGAACGGTGAAGATATGAACAAGTTAGTCCGCCGTTTGGCTGCCAAAGGATTCAAGACCGGAACGGTTCGTAAAGTTTTAGAGCGCCTTAGGGATATGGCGCCTTGACACTCATTTGAAAAACATTTAAAATAAAATTATCCAATCGTGAAACACAGCCAATCTGTTAGGTACTTTTAGGAGAGCTTGAAGGCTGATAAAGCAATTGAAGAGCTACTTTTAAGAGCCGAGTTAAGCTCGGCTTTACCCTTAATACAGTATTTTAGTAAGGAGGTGGAACTTATAGTAGAGGTTATTATTACTGCAATTATAGTCGGGCTCTTGGGTGCTGGCGGTGGTTACTGGGTACGCAAGAATATAGCTGAGGCTAAAATTGCTTCTGCTGAGAATGCAGCAAGAAAGATTGTCGAGGACGCTGAAAAATCTGGTGAATCTAAGAAAAAAGAAGCGTTAATAGAAGCCAAAGAAGAAATTCATAAATTAAGAAATGAACTCGAACGTGAAATCAAGGATCGACGTACAGAACTTCAGCGGTTAGAACGACGCCTGGTGCAAAAGGAAGAGAACCTCGACCGCAAAATTGATTCCCTCGAAAAGAAGGAAGAAATTCTCAGTCGTAAAGAAACTGAGATTGATAAAAGCCAGGAAAAGATTAACGAACTTTATAGTAAGCAACAAACCGAACTCGAAAGGCTGTCTGGCTTAACCTCGGAAGAGGCCCGCAGTTTACTGCTTGCCAATGTTGAGGAAGAAATTAAGCATGAGACAGCAATGTTAATCAAAGACCTGGAACAACAGGCCAAAGAAGATGCGGATAAGAAAGCCAGAGAGATTATATCGTTAGCTATTCAACGCTGTGCCGCCGATCATGTGGCCGAAACAACCGTATCTGTGGTTGCTTTGCCTAATGATGAAATGAAAGGCCGGATAATCGGGCGTGAAGGCCGCAATATTCGAACCCTGGAAACACTTACCGGGATTGATTTGATTATCGATGATACTCCAGAGGCTGTTATTTTATCCGGGTTTGATCCTGTCCGTCGGGAAGTTGCCAGAATTGCGCTGGAAAAACTGATTGTGGACGGCCGGATTCACCCTGCCCGTATCGAAGAGATGGTTGAGAAAGCACAAAAAGAAGTTGAACAGAAAATTAAGGAAGCAGGCGAACAGGCCACATTTGAAACCGGTGTTCACGGCCTGCATCCAGAACTGATAAAACTTCTCGGAAGGTTAAAATTCCGTACCAGTTATGGTCAGAATGTACTTAAACACTCAATCGAAGTAGCCCATCTGGCAGGTGTTATGGCAGCTGAACTTGGTGTAGATGTTATGTTAGCTAAACGGGCCGGTTTGCTGCATGATATTGGTAAGGCTGTAGACCATGAAGTGGAAGGCCCTCATGTAACCATTGGCGCTGATTTGGCCAAAAAGTATCGTGAATCGGCCGAAGTTATTAATGCTATCGCTGCTCACCATGGAGATGAAGAGCCTAAGACTATCCAGGCTGTGCTTGTAGCAGCTGCGGATGCAGTCTCGGCCGCTCGGCCAGGGGCTCGCAGAGAGACTCTAGAAAGCTATCTGAAGCGATTAACACGATTGGAAGAAATTGCTGAATCATTTGATGGCGTAGAGAAATCTTTTGCGATTCAAGCGGGTCGCGAAATTCGTATTATGGTTAAGCCGGATAAGATTGACGATTTAACAGCTGTCCGTTTAGTCCGGGATATAGTCAAGAAGATTGAAGGCGAGCTCGAATATCCGGGTCAGATTAAAGTAACCGTGATTCGTGAAACGCGGGCTGTTGATTATGCTAAATAGAAATTAAACGACCATGTAAAACGGCTTTACCATTGGGTAAAAGCCGTTTTTTATTCTGAGGGAATTTATATGGACGTAAGAGCGACTATACCTTAAAGGGTTCAGGCGGCTTCTGCGGCGTCGTGAAGGACAGGGCACGAGCCAAGGATTTTCTTAGCTTTTTTCCCAGAAATTTAAAGCAGGATTTATATATCTTCTAGAGAATAGTTACAACATAACTTCACAAGCAATTATTTATTTATACAAATATGGACGGTGAAAACAGATGCCTGAACTTTGCCAAAGTGACCAACAGGTTTCCGATGGCGCAAACCTTCTTATATCCATGCTGGTGCGCTATCCTGAAATAGGTACAATTAATTTTGATCCTGATGCTAACTCACTTAAACTTACTTTTATGATTGCTGGTATTCCTACCGCTACAGAATTTGAAGCCGCCAAAGGACTTCTTATTAATAGTATTGCCGCCTACCATTTGCTGGAGGGGATTACAGACAGCAGCATTGATGTTGAACTAAGTTCCTATGAGCAAGTGGCAATTTTAACTGTGCTGCGGGACGTACAGACAATGTCACGGGGAGAGATGGGACTGACAATTAAACTATTGCGGGAAAGATTTGCTGAAAGGTTGGTGGCAGACCGCAATGATGCGATGCTGGAGGAAGATTTGCTGCTGCAGGAAGCAGTAATTGAAGATATGCTGGAAAATATGCGAGAACAAGACAATGATGACCACAGTCTGATCGGAATTCGTGAAGACGGCCGGGTGTTTGTGTTTAATAAATAACAGGTAACGACAAAAATGGCCTCCGCGAGTACTAGAAAAAAACGATTTAGTGTGTATTTGTTGTAATTATTAGATTTTTTTGTATATGGATAAAGGAATTTTTTCCCGTATAACGAATATATCTATTTTATAGGACTAATTACGTTTTTTTTTAATTCAAAGGAGGGCACATAAAAACATGGATGTCTTGAAAGTATCAGCAAAATCCAATCCTAATTCTGTAGCAGGGGCCTTGGCCGGGGTGCTTAGAGAACGGGGCGGTGCCGAGATTCAGGCGATCGGCGCAGGCGCACTCAACCAGGCTGTAAAAGCAGTAGCGATTGCCAGAGGATTTGTAGCTCCGCACGGTGTTGACTTAATTTGCATCCCCGCTTTCACTGATATTCTTATTGATGGTGAGGAACGTACAGCCATCAAATTAATAGTTGAGCCCCGCTAAACATTACAGAATACTCAAAACCTGTTCTAACTGAACAGGTTTTACTGTTTTAGTACCGAATTTTATGGCATAATATAATAATGTTTGGTACTATCGACTACGAGGAGTGGAAAAATGAAAATTGAAGTAATTAATGGCGCTCTCATCGAAACCGTGTGTGACACCTTAATCATTACCCTGTTTGAAGGCGATAAGGGTTTGCCTGCCGGTAGTACGGCCAGCGTGGCTGACAGGGCTCTGAATGGTCATATACATAAAATTATACAGGCTATGCCTACGGCCGGTAAGTATGGCGAAACCACTGTTATCTATACGCTGGGTATGATCAGCGCTGAACGTATTATTCTTCTTGGGTCTGGGAAGAAAGCCGATATTACATTGGAGAAGGCCCGGGCCCTGACGGCGATTGCCCTGCGGAAGGCCAACAAGCTGCGGACTAAACAGGCAGCCATTAATATTAGCGATTTTGTCGGCTGCGGTGTAGCCGACTCCCGGCTTACGGCGCAGGGTGTTATTGAAGGCGCGATTATGGGTCTATATCAGTTTAAATGCTATAAGTCTGCCGAGCATGACGTGCACAATATTGAGAAGTTGTTGCTTGTGGAGGCCGGCGCCGGTAATATAACGGCAATCAATAAGGGTGCCGAGTTTGGTAAAATAGTGGCGGCAAGTGTGAATTATGCCCGTGACCTGGTCAATCACCCGGCCCAATATATGACTCCGGCCAGGATGGCCCGACAGGCAGAAGAACTTGCCCGGCAGTATGGCTTAGAGTTCAGCCTGCTGGAGAAGGAGGATATGCAGCAACAAGGGATGGGCGCATTGCTGGCAGTTGCCCAGGGCAGTGCCGAACCGCCCAAACTTATTATTTTAAAATACATGGGTGATCCGTCCAGCCGGGAGATCATGGCCTATGTCGGTAAAGGCATAACTTTTGACAGCGGCGGCATATCCATCAAACCCAGTCAGAACATGGACGAAATGAAGGGGGATATGGCTGGCGGTGCTGCCGTGTTAGGGGCGATGATGGCTATTGGCCAGTTAAAACCCAAGGTGAATATCGTGGCCGTGGTACCCTGCACGGAGAATATGCCTTCAGGCAGTGCCTACAGGCCTGGGGATATTATTACCTCTATGAGCGGAAAAACAATTGAAGTGCTGAATACGGATGCCGAAGGCCGTTTAGTTCTGGCAGATGCTGTTAGCTATGCCAAAAAGATTGGCGCCACTAAGATTGTTGATCTGGCAACTTTAACCGGTGCCTGCGTGGTTGGCCTGGGTACGGTTTACTCCGGCGTCATTACCAATGACAGTGAATGGTGCCGGCGCATTATGGCCGCCGCCCGGCAAGCCGGCGAAAAAATGTGGGAAATGCCTAACGATGAAGAATATCTTGAGCAAATAAAAAGCTCGATTGCTGATCTTAAAAATAGTGGCGGCCGGGCAGCCGGTACCATTACTGCCGGTTTATTTATCGGCCAGTTTGCTGATAAAACACCATGGGTTCATATTGACATTGCCGGTACTTCGGATGCAGATAAAGTGAAAGGCTATAACCTGAAAGGGGGAACAGGGGCCGGTATCCGGACCTTGATTCAGTTAGCCACTGCTTCCGGTAGCTTATGACAGCCGATTTGCATATTCACTCCACCGCATCTGACGGACGGTTATCGCCCGGGGAGATTGTCCGTCAGGCCGCGGCGGCGGGTTTAAGCCATATCGCTATTACCGATCACGATACAGTTGCGGCTCACCTGGAACTGCGGGCAGCCGGCAGCAAGGAAAACAGGCTGGCAGTTATTCCGGGCATTGAGTTTAGTACAGATTTGCCAGGGCACGAAGTACATATTTTAGGCTATTTTATTGATATTGATAACAGCCGGCTGCGAGATCAGCTGGAGATTATCCTGGATGACCGTTTGCAGCGGTCCCAAAAGATGGTCCAAAAGCTTAAGCAATTAGGCTATGTAATCGATTATGATAAGGTAGTGGATTTTGCCGGCCGGGCGATGGCCATAGGCAGGCCCCATATCGCCCAGGCTCTGGTT
>JAEWGR010000187.1 GCA_023388195.1 Bacillota bacterium | reverse complement strand
CCTTCCAGCCGTTCAGGCAGTACCTTATACTCTAATTCCTGTTTTTTATACCGTTCCTGTCTTTCATTTGCGAAAGCCCCGGGGCCCTGCTGCTGGAGGTGTGTTATCGCTAGCCGTAATTCATTATATCTGGCTTCTGCTTTTTTGATTTGCTGGCGCAGGTTAACCAGTTCGTCCCTGAGCAGCGAATTAACCGCTACATCGATTTCAGTGACAACACCGGACTGATTGCCGATGATACTTGCCCGGACTAATTCCCCGGCCGATATGCGCCCGCCCCGGATAAGGCCCCGCCCGCCTTCAACAATCACCCGTGAACCGGCATACACAGAACTGGTCAGGATAACATCGTGAACAATTACATCCTCATCGGCATACACGGTGGCATTTTCAATAAAGTTGGCCACAAGCCGCTCCCGAGCTTTGATGATACTGCGCTTCATACCCTGAATGCCCTTACGCACAATTATGTTTGCAGCCTCAACCATGGCCCCCGATATCGTTCCACATACCTCAACATTACCGCCGGCTTTGATAAAAAAATCAGGTTGTACAGACCCCTTAACAATCACACTACCCTTGAAATCAATGTTGCCGGTGCCGTAGTCAACATCGCCGTCAATGATAATAATCGGCAGTACGTTGACACGTTTGTCCAAAAATATATGCAGATGTCCGTTGATCGCCGCATACAGCCGCCAGTCGTCTACATTAATTACATTTTTCCCCACAGGCATAGGCAGATCATGACCAGGCTTGGCCGGCAGTGGCAGGCCAAATACATCGGTCCCCGGCTTCCCTGCTGTTGCCGGTACTTTTTCGACTAATAACTGTCCTTCTTCCACACAAAGAAAATTGTTAGTCTCTTTGAAGTCAACCCGGCCATCCTCCAGTTCCACCGGGCGCCCCTGGCAGTCAGGGTCAACATAATATTGTAAAAAGGCATTGTCACCCGGGCAAGGCGGCGTGCCCCGGGCACAAATAACATTGGTTGCCGCATGCGTGCGTGTAAGCATAGCCAACGCCTCTTCGTCAATACCATAACAGACACCGGCAGCTTGTAGTTCACCGAGCAGCTCTGCCAATGTGGCTGGCCGCTTATCAGCAGGCAGGTTAATACTAATTCTGGCTTCAAGGCGTTCGAATCCAACCTTAACCCGAATTGGCCTCGCTGACGCCAGACCTGCCGTCTGGGAGCTGGCGATCAGTACCGGCTGACCCACGGCTTCTCTAATGACTACCGAAATGAAACCCTCGTCAAAATTGGTACACTTTCGGTTTGTCAGGTCCTGAATAATCACCGCTTGGGAAACTGGCCATCCGTCCTTGCCCGGGGCCCACACACTGAGATATAGGCCAGCATCATTGGCACTGATTTCATAACGGCCATCGCATTTGGGCAGTGTGTTAACAATGAGTGTCGGCGTTCCTACAGCATCTCTAATTACGGCAGCAATAAAATTACTGTCAAAATTGGTGCACTGCCGCTCTGTTAAATCAGCAATAACCGCGGCTGTTGACACCGGCTTGCCACCGTTACCGGAAGCCCACACACTGAGATACACGCCAGTGTCATTAGCACTGATTTCATAACGGCCTGCAATCTCCGGTCCGGTATTGACGATAAGTACCGGCTTGCCTATCGCTTCCCTGATCGTGACGGCAATAAAATTGCTGTCAAAGTTGGTGCATTGCCGGTCTGCTAATTCCTGCATAACAGCGGCCTGGGTTGCTGTCCAGCCAGCTTGGGCCGCAGCCCATACAGTGAGGTATACACCCGTATCATCAGCAGTAATTCGATACCGGCCCTTTTGTGCAGCCACAACTGCGTCTTCCATACAACCACATCCTACGTTATTATTCAGGTTGTTAGCCCACACCCATCACACCGCTCTGACAGCAAATCCGTATATCCATCCAAGACTGCTACCTGGCTTTGGCGACACTTATTGTAATTAATATCGTATAATAAATGACCTGGTCATATAGGTTAATTGTCCTAGTACCTGTTGTGACAAATATGCAAACGCCAAGGGTTGTTTGCAGGTGAAAATAAAAAATCCCCAATTACGCTGTCTGGTTCGCAATTGGAGATTATTTATCGATCAAAAACAATTTTATGGACACAAAAGAACCGCCCCCCCTTGTGTCCTTGGGAGTGGACAAATGCAATGCGAATTATCTGGAGACTGCGAAAGCGCCTTTCCGTAACGGAAAACTTTTTGACAATGCGAAAAATCCGGATATGCATTTGCTTGTATTATTTAATCTCTGTTTTATAAAATCGGATTAAACGCATTAATCTGGCCGTCGGTAAACCCTAAGTCAGCTACATTAAAGGATTTAACAGCATTGGCACGAGCCGTAGGCAATGATGAGAAAACCTCAATTGACCGGCCTTTCACGAACCACAGATGGTTGGAATCATTATAAAGCCCCCAGAGATACCCGAAATTGTTGACATCTGTTACCTTTGGCCAGGAAGCAGGTGCTGTAATATTGGCAAGTGAAGTGTAATAAACACTGCCAATCATATTGCTAAAATAAGAGTCATAGTTGCCCATAAAAATATAGGCATGATCTTCATCAGCAATCGTAATACTGCGGATATCGCCGGTCATGCCGGTAGTTTTGGCAACCGTCCTCTTGGTAAAAGTAGCCAGGTCAATAATATCCAAACAGGTCTCTGCATTGGCGCTACCGCCTTTTTGCATGCCGCCAACACAGCAAATATATAATTTGTTATTAAAGTGCTCCAGGGTAAAGGCGTTTTTGCCAACTGCAAGATGGTTGACATAATTCAATGCCCCACTTGTCTTATTCATAGCGAATTTCACGACAATGCTGTTAAGATAATCTTGATAATCATGATTGGTATTAATATAAAACAATGCATACAGATAGTCGCCAACGATAACCAGCCCTTCCCCATGGCACCAGGCAGTTGATGGTGCCAGCGAAATATTTGGCCAGGATGTTGGAAATTGATAATTAAACACAGCCTGAGTATAACTGGCGTTCATGTCCACAACTGCAATTTTCCCCAAATCATAACCAGTGGCATATAACCACTGGCCTTTTCCAGTCACAGCATGCAGGTTGGCTATATTGCTCCAGCTTGGCTCAGCGATAAATGGACGCCAGGCGGCACTAAGCGGGTCAATAATTTTATTGGGTGGGGCATAAGGCGTATAATTATATTGCCGCAAAACTAAACGGCCGGCAGTCCCCTGAAAAAAACCGAAATTAGCGGGATCTCCATTTAAGTTGGTCACTTTATAGGGTTGAGCAGTATAAGTAGTCGGTGACGCATTTCTGTCGCCGTAAATCGCCCCGGCCGATCCGGCACTATAAAAACCATCAGTCACTGTGTAAGAGAATAAGGGGGGAATTACCGGTTCAACGGCAGTGGTCAGCACCGCGTAGGTACTGCCATCTTTACGTACTCTAAGCGGTGAGGCCAGTGAATCTGTAGGTACTCCTAATTTTGCATACACCGTGGCGCTGCCATCTTTAACCGCTAAAGCGGAATTGCCGGCTTCGCTTACTGAAGTGTACAGATTAATATTGGTCACTACGCCATCTTTTCGTACATGGAGCTGTTTATTGTAAAGTGCCATATTTCCTCCTCTGTTATGTTAATATTTTGAAAGATTCACCTGATTAGGAATGGGGATCACCATCACGAGTACAGTTGGAACCACCGGGTAGACTGATCATTGCAAAACAAAAGACAGGTATTGTGTTCTCGATTTTCTCGCTCACACAATGCCTGTCTTATCATTCTTATATGTATTGTTTCTAATGTCCATTTGTCCTCACTCTCACTGTCAGAGAAGTGAGTCAGGTGAGCTTTCGACTTCTGAAAGACCTCGCCTGTATAGAACGGCGTAGAATGTCTGCGCCCTAACGCCCTGCATTTAAAAAAATTTGAGCAGGCAGGATTTGTTTACTGTACCTTTTTGTGCATCCTAGCGATAATCTACTCATTTTTTAAAGCTTTCCCTATGAGGCACTTGACATTTCACCGTCGGAATTTAAAATCCTGTTACATCTGCGACCAAACACATTCCGTTTCGGCGAATATAGGTGATATCATCAAATGCTCCAGTATCTCTACCTCCAAACGGGGACATTCTTGATATACAGGTATTGCCACTCATTTCATATGTTGGTAGCCATACTTGAGCAAAAGATGTATAGTCGGGATGCGATATAAAACCAATTGGTACTACAGGCGTAAAGACTGCATACTTACGCCCAGTTGGTTCGCTATAGCTAAAATCACGCCAGTTTCGCAATCTACTTATAATAGTACCAGTATTTTCTATATTTGTTATGCTGCTCTTTATTATTTTCATATTTTTATTATTGCTGCTAAATACATTATCGCCACTGGCATCAAATATTTCTATGCCTGCTCCGTGTTTTGACAGAGGGTTTCTTTCCCACCAGCCACCTCCAAAAATATAGCAGTCTACTTCTGCTGGTGTTGTTGAACTGGCATTGTATACCAAAAATGCGGCTGATTGATTAATGCAACCCGCGCTTCCACTATTTACATGAATAAAGCACATCTGCTCAGAATACATATAAGGACTTTCATATTTATAACGAAAATTAGAAGGCCATTCGTTACGATGGCTTCCATACAAAATAATAAGTGATTCCAATTCATCTACAATATCTTGTGGATCTTGGTTATCTGTTCGGTTTTTCAGAATTTCCGTTCCTGCACGATAATGATTTCCTCCTGAATAATTATAGCCCATACGGCCAGGAACTAATGTGAGATCTTGCATATCGCCAGGAAATACATGAGGTGCGTGATCGGATATTTTTTCGGGTGGCAATGTTAAATGCACCTTTCGTGTAAGTTTTAAGTTGTAATAAAAGTCATCAATTTGCAAATGACCGTCATTTGTAAAAACTTCTAGATATTTTGTCATTAATACACCCCATAGAGCAGCATATATTTGGGATTTATTGGGTACGGTGGAGAAGTCCCCCAATTATTTCTGTCAGTATATACCCATGAGATAGTTGTTCCATTGATAGTCACGACAGGTGGTTTTAATGTCATCATTTCATAAGCTAAAAAATCAGTTCCATATATAGGAATACACCAGAATGTTCCTTCGCCAATATTTGTATCAATCCTACTTCCATCTTTACCTTCCGTTTCAATAACATCTATTACTTTTGTTATACGGTCAGTAATATCTATTGTTATGCTCCCATTACCATCAAATATTTGCAATCCCTGTGGCATCTGCCAAGCCCCCATTCCTATAAGTAAGTTGTCTATTGAATTATAGACATGTATAAATTTTCCTTATGGATATTAATGTAAAAGAAAAAGCCACACTTGTGTGTGACCCCAATACCCTTAACGTCATAGGTTACCCTATGACGCTCAAGACTCGCTATGAGTGATTTGCTAAATCTTGGGGCTCCCACCCACTATATGATGCGCCCCTGCGTGGCACACGAACTGTCCGGAACCACTGATATATCCCTGTTTTTTTAACATACTTGCCTGAATAGTGGAGTCAATCTGGGATAAGCTGCAAAAGTGGCGATCTGTTGCCAAACTTCATGGCCACAAAATCAGATGCAACGCGCGCTGTAGCAT
>JAEWGR010000158.1 GCA_023388195.1 Bacillota bacterium | reverse complement strand
ATTAATAGGTACGAAGAAATAGAAAGGAGCCAGGATGTTAACAGAAGAAAAAATTAAAGCCGAAGCAGATTCTCACGCCTCCTACATCAGGGGTTGTCATTATTACCATAACAACCGGGTCAAAACCCTCAATTTTTTGCCTGAAGACAGTACTTTTGCTGCCCGGGTTGCCGGCCAGCATCTATATAGTGTCTCTGTGACATTTTCACCAGAGCAGAAAATTAAACAATATGCCTGTGATTGCCCGGCTTTTTATAACTATGATGGTGCCTGCAAACATATTATAGCTGTTTTGAAAAAAATCCAGCACACCTGGCAGCAATATTTCAGCACGCCCGGTCCGATGGCGTTAACCCGCTCTGCCAGGGAATTACTGGATTTCTTCCAGGCTACCGATAAGACCGTCCTAACGGCTAATCCGGGTAAGGCAGCACCGGTAAAAATTTTACCGGTCTATCACTTTTATTTGGCCAATAATAAAAAGACAAGTTATCTTGAATTTATGATTGGGACAGACCGGATGTATGTGCTGAAAGACATCCCGCAGCTGCTTACTGCTTTACACTCCCGGCAAACCATAGTTTTCGGGAAGAATTTCGTGCTAAAACCAGGAGAGCTGGTATTTGATCAGTTGTCGGCGGCCTTGATTGACCTGCTTGCCCATGTCTTTGATGAAGAAAAGCAACGCTCGGCCTGGAATTTCCATGTTTACTCCGGGGTTCATTCCAATTCCGCGCTCAGCGAACCTCGCCGTCTCAAGCTGCTCCCTTCCAGCCTGGCGCGTTTTTTTGCGCTAATGCAGTCGCAGTCATTTACAGCTGTGATTAATGACCAGACAATCCCCGGTGTTATCATTCAGAACGGCCGTCCGCCGGTCGACCTGTCGGTTAAGGCCGCCGCCGGCGGATTACGGCTGTCAATGAACCTGGCCGGCGACGTATTTTACGGTCTTGATGCCGATTTCCGGTATATCTATCATAACAAGGTAATCTACCATGTTGATCCCCTGTTTGCCAGCTATGTCAAACGATTATTAAACTGTTTCAATGAGAATAGAAAGCCTGAGCTGCATATCCCGGCAGCCACCGTGTCTGATTTTATGTCAGGTGCATTGCCGGCTCTTGAAACAATTGCCACAATAAAAGTAGATGATTCTATTTACAATAATTTTCATAAGGAGCAGTTGGAAAAACGGATCTACCTGGACCGGTTTGGCAGCGGCATCAGCGCCCGGATTGAGTTTTGGTATGGTGACACCATGATAAACCCCCTTGGAGACACCGGGCCCGGTGACGCTACCATTGCCGGCAAATGGCTACTCCGCGCTACTGCCCAGGAAAAGGAATTATTGCATACTTTTCAGCGGTACGGTTTTACCTGGTCAGGCGACCGGCTGGTGCTGGCTGACGAGGAGGCGGCTTATACTTTTCTGTATAAGGTATTGCCCGAACTGCAGAGCAGTGCCGAGATCCTGTATGCCGATGACCTGCACCAGCCAAAAATTAAACCGGCCGGTAAAATTGCCGCCGGCGTCAGGCTCAACCAGGAAACAGACATGCTGGAATTCTCCCTCCGGCTTGAAGATATATCTACACAGGAATTAATTGATTTACTGGCTGCCTATAAGCTGAAAAAACGCTATCACCGCCTCCCTGATGGTTCTTTTATTCCGCTTGATACACCCGAATTCCAGACGGCGGCCGGCCTGATTACTGAATTGGGCCTAAGTCCCGCCGACATCAAAAATCAGATTGTCGCCCTGCCAAAATATCGCGCCTTATATCTGGACAACCTGGCCCGTGAATCACCGGACTTTGCGGTTGAGCGCAGCAGCGCCTTCCGGCATATGGTTCAGGATATCCGTGAACCACAGGATATTGAATACCCCATACCACCAGGTATCCAGGGCAAACTGCGGGATTACCAGAAAACAGGCTTTAAATGGCTCAAATCACTGGCTACTTACGGACTGGGCGGTATTCTGGCCGACGATATGGGGTTAGGAAAAACCTTACAGGTAATTACGTTTATCCTTGCCGAAAAAGCAACTGCCCCCGGTCCGTCGCTGGTTATTGCGCCGACCTCACTCGTATACAACTGGCGGGAAGAAATACAGAAATTCGCCCCCAGCCTGCAGACTGCCGTAATTGCCGGCCAACCGGCTGAACGTTTGGAGCAATGTAAGAATATCGACAGCGTCGATGTGGTAATCACCTCCTACGGCCTGATCAAACGGGATATCAATATATATGAGCAGCAGGCCTTCAAATATTGCTTCCTTGATGAAGCCCAGCATATAAAAAACCCGAATACCTTAAGCGCCAGGTCAGTTAAACAAATTAAAGCTAAAAATTATTTTGCCCTTACAGGAACCCCCATTGAAAACACCCTGACAGAATTGTGGTCAATATTTGATTTTTTAATGCCTGGCTATTTACGCACCCATAAAGCCTTCATGAGCCGCTTCGAAACCCCTATTGTCAAAAACAATGACCAACAAGCGCTGCAGGAGCTAGGCCGCCATATCAAACCCTTTATTCTGCGGCGTATGAAAAAGGCAGTTCTAAAAGAACTGCCGGAAAAAATCGAGAGTAAAATGGTGAATGAAATGACTGCGGCCCAGACCAGGTTATATGCAGCCTGGCTCTTGAAAGCCAAAGCCGAGTTTGAAGCCGAGGTCAGTGTCCATGGCTTTGAAAAGAGTCAGATTAAGATCTTGTCACTGCTAACCAGGCTCAGGCAAATCTGCTGCCATCCTTCTTTATTTATTGAAAACTATCAGGGCGGCAGCGGTAAGCTGGAAATGGTGCAGGAGCTAATAAGAGAGGCAACAGACGGCGGTCACCGGATCCTGTTATTTTCACAGTTCACTGGTATGCTGTCGTTAATCAGGCAGGAACTTGAGACTATGAAAATCAGCTACCATTATTTAGATGGGGCAACCAGGGCTGATATGAGACTCCAACTGGTCAGATCGTTTAATGCCGGTGAAAAATCGGTGTTCCTGATTTCCCTTAAAGCCGGCGGCACCGGCCTGAATCTGACCGGGGCCGATATGGTCATTCACTATGACCCCTGGTGGAATCCTGCTGTCGAAGACCAGGCCACAGACCGGGCTTACCGGATTGGTCAGAAAAATTCTGTGCAGGTATACAAGCTTATTACTAAGAATACAATCGAAGAAAAAATATACCTGTTGCAGCAAAAAAAGAAAGAACTGATTGATACCCTGATCAAGCCTGGTGAAAACTTCTTAACCAAGATGAATGAAACCGAGATCCGGGACCTGTTCACGCTCTAGACAAAGCGGCCACTGTGGGAGCAATCGGCTTTTATTGTTCCGCATTGCTATTTACACCAATATTGGATAAAATAATTCCAGGTGTTGCCATAAGAACAAACAGATTTCTTAACGGAATACCGCCCGGCTTTTCTCCTGCGGAACGCTTTTTCCGGCAATGGCGCTGGGTTACCGGGGTTGCGTGGGCTCGTATTGCTTCCCCGCAGTTTATCAGGATTTTAGCCTTTCAAAACTTGTAAATGAGGAAGCTGTTATTATGAAGATATTTGCCATAGCCGATACCCATTTATCAGGCATTCCCCCGGCTAAGCCAATGAGTATCTTTGGCAGGCACTGGGAAGGCCACTGGGATAAAATCAAGGCAAGCTGGCAGGAGCGGGTGGCACCGGAAGATGTTGTCCTGATTGCCGGTGACATCTCCTGGGCCATGAAACTGCCTGAGGCCCTGATTGATTTGAGTGCAATCAC
Source organism: Bacillota bacterium (assembly GCA_023388195.1). Taxonomy (GTDB): domain Bacteria; phylum Bacillota; class Negativicutes; order Sporomusales; family Sporomusaceae; genus Sporomusa. Next base: position 56,294 of record JAEWGR010000158.1, on the reverse strand, counting down.
CTGCCTGCCGGGAAGAAAGATCATCGTACGCGGTAATCATGACTACTGGTGGCAGTCGGTAAGTAAGATGACAAAAGCCGTAGAGGGCAGCATTGAGTTTCTCAACAATAGCTTTGCCAGCGCCGGTGAATGGGCGATCTGTGGCAGCCGGGGCTGGACATGCCCCGAGGACCCGCTGTTTAAAACGGCGGATCAGCCTATTTTTGACCGTGAACTGCTGCGGGTTGAGGCTTCCCTGTCGGCGGCCCGCAACGCCGGTTTTTCCCGTCTGCTCCTGATGCTGCATTTTCCGCCTTTTTATGACCATAATATTGAAAAAGGTTTTGCCGGCCTGATCTCTAAATATAACGCGGAAATCTGCATATACGGGCACCTCCATGGCGAGTCAATAAAAAATGCGGCAACCGGTATAATTAACGGTGCCGCTTACCACCTGGTATCCTGCGATGCTTTGGACTTTCAGGTCATACAGATCATTTAACGGCCTTAGTCAAAGATACCCCAGATCACGCCTAAGCCCTTCTCCAGCAAGTCAAAATAAACCAGAATGCCGGCAGCAATCAATAACCCTCCTGCCACCAATTGAATCCGCGGCAGCCAGGGGTACACCCACTGGACTTTATTGAAATAACGATCGATTGCAATGGCCATGATTAAAAAGGGCAGGCAAAACCCCATTGCATAGATGAATAACAGAAACGCCCCCTGGCCAACAGTCGCCATTGCCCCGGCATACATAAGCACAGTAGCTAAAATCGGGCCGGTGCAGGGTGTCCAGCCGGCAGTAAAAGCCAGCCCCAGCAGAAAGGCACCAAGGGGGCCGGCAAACGTCCCCTGCAGGAAAGGCCGGAATTCCCGCCCCAAGCCGGGAATTTTCAACACGCCAACAATCTGTAAGCCCATAAGCACCATAAAAATTGCCCCGCCTTTGCGGATCACCTCCTGGTACTCAAAAAACAGCTCCCCAATATAAGAGGCCGTTGCCCCCATAGCCACAAATACTAAAGTAAAACCGCTAAGAAAGCTGATGGCATTAATCATAAAAATCCGCTGCCCCGGACCGGCCTGACCCTGCTCCTGGCTACCGGCCAGCAAGGCGGTGTAGGTGGGCAGCAGCGGCAGTACGCAGGGTGATAAAAACGAGACTACACCTGCGCCAAAAACAGTTAGCAGGGTAAGGTTATAATCCATTCAACACTCCTTCCAGTTCGGCCATGGTGACCGGGCCGGACTTCCGGTATTTGATCGTTCCCTGTTTATCGACCACCAAGGTTGTGGGTATCGCATTAATTCGAAAGGTTTGCGCTACTTTGCCGTCAGTATCCAGCAGGCAGGGTACATCATACTGGTTCCGGTTTAAAAATTCGGCCACTGCCGCCTGACTCTCCTGCACATTCACAAGATAGACCGCTACACGGTCACCATATTTTCTGGAAAAATTATTTAATTCCGGCATTTCTGCACGGCAAGGCGGGCACCAGGTGGCCCAAAAGTTCAGGACAGTAACCCGGCCGTCCGGCATAATATGTACCGGCTTCCCATCCACAGCGGCCAGTGTAAAGGCGGGCAGGACCTTGCCCACAGTTACACCGGTTTCCACCGCCGGCTTACTGGCCTCAGGGGGCGGCAGATTAGCAGGTTCCATGGCAACAAAACCAATCGCAATTGTCATTGCAATTACGGTTACTGCCAGAATGATAAATCGTTTCGGCATGACAATCTCCTCTCACCTGATATAACAGATATATGTTTTAGCGCTTTTTAACATGATCAGAAAGTATAGTATTTCTGACCACCCTACAGGGCACAGGTGGCTGCTGCCGGCGTCCTGCGGGACCTGGTACAAGCCAAACCTGAATATTATTTATGTGGAGGTTCAACACATTATGCATCAGTACCTCTTTTTTATCGGTGACTTTCCCATCAGGGCCTATGGATTGATTTTGAGCCTGAGCATAATCCTGGCCACAGGTACCGCCTATTTTCTGGCCAGGCAGGATGGCCGCTGGCACCAGCATGTGCCTGATATGGGCATCTATTGTGGCTTAGCCGGCATTGTCGGCGCTCGCCTATGGGATGTTTTTTTCTTTGACTGGGAGTATTATCAGCATCACCTATTGGAAATCCCTTTTGTTTGGCAAGGTGGGATGGCTATCCAGGGCGGCGTTTTGTTAGGAGCGGTTGCCGGGATCATCTATACCAAAATCCATAAAATTGATACCTGGGCTTTTGCCGATATTGTTGCGGCCCCGGCGGTTATTATCGGTCAGTCTATTGGCCGGATGGCGAATCTAATGAACGGGGATGCCTTTGGCCACCCGACAGGCGGCAATTTCGGCATTGTCTATCCGTCAACCACCCTGGCTTATCAGGTATATGGCAATCAACCACTGTGGCCGGCAGAGGTGTGGGAAGGCCAGATTGATGTCGTCATTTTTGTTCTCTTGTTAATCTTTAGGACCACCAATCATGCCAAGGGCCAGGTATTCATCCTGTATGCTATTTTGTATTCAACAGCCCGGTTCTTTCTCGAATTTCTCCGCGGGGATTACGGCACACTGTTGTTTGGTCTGAAATCGGCCCAACTTACCAGCCTGGCTGTTATTCTCATCGGCTTAATCCTGTTCATCCGGCAGAGCTACTATGGCGAACGCATCGGACTGGCTGGAAAAAATAAATGACCCTTCCAGCTCCCCCAGACAAACACTGGCTGTCTCTTGCCAAATTAGTACTTATAAATAATAAAAGCCGAAACCTTTGCGGTTTCGGCTTTTATTATTTATGGATATACAGCAATCAGCTCAATCTCGACACTGACATCACGCGGCAGTTTTGCGACCTGGACACAAGCCCGGGCAGGCGGTTCCTCGGTAAAATACTGACTATAAACGTTGTTCATGAGCGTAAAATCATCCATATCTTTCAGAAATACAGATGTTTTGACAACATTGGCAAAGGTCAGGTTCTCTCTTTCCAAAATAGCCCGCAGATTAGCCAGTACCTGATGGGTTTGATTCTCGATGCCGCCATAAACAATCTGGCCGGTAACCGGATCAAGGGGTATCTGGCCGGAGATAAATAAAAATCCATTGGCTTTGATGGCCTGTGAGTAGGGGCCGATGGCCTGCGGAGCACGGTCAGAACTAACAACTGTTTTCATGCTGCAGCCTCCTTTTTATCTTGTTTGCTAAGGACATTCTATATTATTTGGCAAAAACCTGCCTATTTACCAGCACCAAAAATTTTTTCTGTTAAAGCTAAGCCAGTAGGTGTAACGGCCAAACCGCCCTGGGCTGTTTCCTTCAGTGAACAGTGCATGGACTGGCCCACCGACTCCATCGCATCAATCACTTCATCTACCGGAATAACACTTGTAATACCGGCCAGAGCCATTTCCGCGGCGACAACGGCCTGCGCCACAGCCCCGGCATTGCGTTTCACACAAGGCACTTCAACCAGTCCGGCCACAGGGTCACACACCAGTCCCAGCATGTTTTTTATGGTAATGCCGACAGCATGGCCGGTCTGCGCCGGCGTGCCGCCCAGGAGCGTTACCATTGCGCCGGCGGCCATGGCACCGGCTGAGCCGCATTCAGCCTGACATCCCCCGGCAGCTCCGGCCAAAGAGGCCCGTGAGGCAATAACCATCCCGATAGCACCGGCAACAATCAGCCCTGTAGCCAGTTCCTGCTGACTAAGAGCATATTCCTCTTTCAGAGTAAACAGAATAGCCGGCAATATGCCGCTCGAACCGGCCGTAGGCGCGGCCACAATCCGGCCCATAGCGGCATTGGCCTCGCCGACAGCCAGTGAATAAGCCACTGCTTTACCGAGAAAACTCCCTAAGACAGTCCTTTTCTGACTGCGGTTATATTGCTGCAGCCTAAGTCCGTCACCGCCTACCAGACCGCCTTTGGAGCGCAGTCCTTTAAGCCCGGCTGCAATTGATTCCTCCATAACCCCAAGTAACGCGGTCATACGTGTGATTACCTCACCGGCCGTCACCCCCAGCTGGTGGGATTGTAATTCCACACAAAAATCACCAAAAGCAACTGCCTGTTCATCAGCAGATTGAATCCATTCCTCAAGAGATAACTTATCTAATGACATGTATGTATCGCTCCCTTGTCAGCCAATAGCCGTAATACTGCGTACAGCTTTGATCATCGGCAATCCGGCCACAGCTGAGATATCTGCCTCGTCCACCGGCTGGTCAGTCTCAAGCACCATACTGGCCAAACCACCTTTATTCCTCCTGAACACACGCATCTGGGCAATATTAACCCCCCGTTTGGATAAGATACCTGTTACCTCGGCCACTGCACCGGGACGGTCTTCGTGCAGGGTGAGAATTGTGGGAAAATCGCCTGTAAACTCCAGCGGAAAACCATCCACTTCACTGATTACTACCCGCCCGCCACCAATTGACGCGCCGGCAATCTGGCTCTCAGCCCCCCCCTGCCCTGACAGCCAAAACCTGACAAAGTTAGGATGGGCGGCGTCGCCGGCATGAATGGTACGAAAAGAATAGATAAGCCCGGCTTTATCGGCAAAGGCAAAGGCCTCGGGAATGCGCAGGTCATCAGTTGCCCAGCCCATAAGCCCCGCCACCAGCGCCAGGTCGGTACCATGGCCCCGGCCAGTCTGGGCAAAGGAGCCATGCAGGCCAATTACAGCCTTAGCGACAGGCTGGCCCAAAATAGCCCGGGCCGCATTTCCCAGCCGTACTGCACCTGCCGTATGTGAACTTGACGGGCCAACCATTACCGGCCCGATAATATCAAAAATATTCATCCCTGAGTTACCTCCTCTTCAGTCATCCTGGCCAAGTACCTTGTCAGCTATAAAAAGACGGCGGCTATGTTCGCAAACCAAGGCGGAGGAGTGGCATACCGGACGTATGCCCACTGATGACAACGAAGCGTTGCGGAAAATAGACCATCATAAATTACTGGATTAGGGCTGATGAGGTACTATTATCCCCTATTTTGGTCAGTCTAATCACGCCACTTGCACTGTGTGCCAGAATGGCACACAGAACCGCCGGAATCGTCGCCACTGCCATTCCCGGTGTACCAAAACTAACTATTCTGTTACCGGCGGCGGACAATAGGCGGTAGTACCCGGGCAGCAAAGCTTTTTGACAAATAATAATTGATATTTAATACTATCTCATTGTAACATAATAATGTACTTATGTGGAAAAAAACGCAAATTTATATAGTCAGGATATTATCTGTTTAAAAGGGGAGAATAGGCAATGGAAAAAATTCGTATTGTAATCGCCGATGACCACGCCGTGCTGCGTTCCGGACTCAAAGCCCTGCTGAACTGTTCGCCGCTATTTGAGGTAATTGGTGAAGCCGGCGATGGACAGCAGGCGGTGGCTATGGTTGAGGAGCTGCGTCCCGATGTACTGCTGCTCGATATATCCATGCCGGTCATGACTGGTGTTGACTGTATTAAAGAACTGAAGTCCAGAGGGTTGTCCTGCCGTATTCTTGTCCTCACAATGTATGATGATGATGAGTATATCAAAGAGGTCATGCGCGCCGGCGCTGATGGCTATGTCTTAAAAAAATCAGCCGACACGGAACTTGTCGAAGGTATTCTAAAAATTCATTCCGGCAAAAAATATCTGAACGAAACTATGTCCCAGACGCTGCTGACCAGTCTCCTGCGGATAAACAATGAAAAAAGCGACCAGCGTGACCCCTATATTTTGTTAAGCAGCCGGGAACGGCAAGTACTTAGATTGCTGGCCCAGGGGCATACTAACAGCGAGATTGCCGAACACCTGTCGCTGAGCGCCAAGACAGTCGATACATACCGGTCCCGGATCATGAATAAATTAAATGTCCGGAAAAAATCAGAGCTGGTAAACTATGCCCTGCAATACAAACTGATCATCACGTGAAACATAGCACTTCTTGTCGGATGATACCCTACATTTGTTTACGGCAGTTTCTTACTTTATTTTAAGGTAAGTACCTGATTTACATTTGCGCCAACTTTAGCGAGAATAATGATAAAGTAGTATAGCTTGTAAGTTGTGAAAATTTAAAAAATAAAGGAGCCTGAGCAAATGGAAAAGCAGCATATTGATGCGCTCAAAAAAATTGTTGGCGATGAACACGTGTTGACAAGTGTGGAGGACCTGCACTGCTATTCTTATGACGCTACCCCCGGCTTTTCTCACATGCCCGATGTAGTGGTTAAACCGGCAACCACCGAAGAAGTTGCCAAAGTACTGGCCCTGGCCAACACCGGGAAAATCCCCGTATATACCCGTGGCTCAGGCACCAATCTAAGTGCCGGTACTGTCCCCACTAAAGGCGGTATTGTCCTGCTTATGACCCGGATGAACAAACTAATTGAAATTGACACGGAGAACCTGGTGGCAGTGGCTGAACCCGGGCTTATTGTGTCTGACCTTAATAAAGCAGTCGAAACGTATGGCCTCATTTACCCGCCTGATCCTGGCACAGTAACTACAGCAACCATGGGCGGCACGGTATCAGAAAATGCCGGCGGGCTGCGCGGACTTAAATACGGGGTAACCAAACACTATGTTATGGGCCTTGAGGTTGTCCTGGCCAACGGACAGGTTATGAATGTGGGCGGCAAAAATGTAAAAGATGTATCCGGTTATGACATGACCAAGCTCTTTACCGGTGCGGAAGGTACACTGGGAGTAATCACCAAGATTATTGTTAAACTGGTCCCCGCGCCGGAGGCCAAAAAGAGCATGATGGCTATTTTTAAGAATCTTGATAATGCCGGCAATGCGATTGCTGCCATTATTGCTGCCAAGATTATTCCCGCAACCCTGGAAATCATGGATAATCCTACAATCCGCACCGTAGAGGATTATGCCAAAGTAGGACTGCCGGTAGATGCGGAAGCGGTCCTGCTGATTGAGGTCGACGGTATTCCGGAGGTCGTGGAAAAAGAAGCGGCTAAAGTCATGGAGGTCTTAAAAGCCAATAAAGCTGATGAGGTCAAGATGGCAAAAGATGCGGCCGAACGTGATAAGCTGTGGGCTGCCCGCCGGGCTGCACTGCCGGCACTGGCCAAGCTCCGCCCGACCACCTTTGTCGAAGACGCTACCGTTCCCCGCAACAAAGTACCTGATATGATCCGTGCAGTAAATGAAACTGCCAAAAAATATAATGTAACCATCGGCACATTTGGTCATGCCGGCGACGGCAACATGCATCCTACTATTGTTTGCGATATTCGCGACAAGGAAGAGATGGATCGTGTGTATAAAGCCATGGATGAGATTTTCAGTACGGCAATCAAGCTGGGCGGTACGCTGTCGGGCGAACACGGTATTGGTCTGGGCAAGCTTAAATATATGGAAGATCAGTTTGGCCCGGTCACGATGGAAGCTATGAAAAGTATTAAACGCGCCCTTGACCCTAATCTCATTTTGAATCCTGGTAAACTAGTGGGAGAGTGTTAAAATGAGTGATAAACCTGTTACTGCGCAAGCGATTAACGAGCACGATAAAGAGTTGTTAGCCGACCTCCAGGACGCGCTTGCCAACTGTATGAAGTGCGGCAACTGTATGGAAGTCTGCCCGGTTTATAAAGAACTGGGCACCGAAACCGCAGTTGCCAGAGGTAAGCTGGCGCTAATGGAAGCCGTCTTAAGCGGCAAGATTCCGATTAGCGAAAACTTTGATAAATGGATGAGTAAATGTGTATCCTGTAAGGCCTGCACAGTAAAATGTCCCTGTGGCGTACCTGCCGATGAACTTATTGTGCGGGGACGTCAGGCCGCCGTCAAAGCGCGCGGCTTGCATCCGGTAAAAAAACAGGTATTTAATCTGCTGAAAAACCGGACTATGTTTGACTTAGCCTTGCGGATGGCCGGACTCTTTGGCCCACTCAGCTTTAAGAAACTCCCCCGCCCGATGGCGGCTGTAGCCCGTTTTCCGATGCCGGGGCTTGATAAACGCCGGGTAACTGCCCCTTTTGCCGCCTCGCCCTTGCGCAACCGGCACCCGGAGGTCATTAAAGCCGACAAGCCCAAACTAAAGGTTGGTTTCTTTACCGGCTGTACAATAAACTATATCTATACCGATGTTGGCCAGGCTGTCATTGATGTCCTGAAAGCCAACAATATTGAAATAGTAATTCCCGCCCTGCAGCACTGCTGTGGTACGCCAATCTACATGTCCGGTGATGTGGAAGCCGCAAAACTACTGGCCAAACACAATATTGAGGTTTTTGAACAATATGATGTTGATTATATCATTGCTGCCTGTGGCTCTTGCACCGAAGCCTGGAAGATTGAATTTATTGAGTTATTCCATGACGACTCGCCGATGAAGGCCCGGGCCGAAAAACTGGCAAAAAAGACCTATGAAATCAGCGAATTTCTGGTTGATGTTGTTAAAATTGACAAAAATAAACTTGGCCCGGTTAATGCCACCGTTACCATGCATGACCCTTGCCATATGGCTCGCGGGATCAAGGTTACGGCCCAACCGCGCCAGTTGCTGAAATCTATTCCCGGATTAAATTTTGTGGAAATGAAAGAAGCGGATCGCTGCTGCGGTTCAGGCGGTTCCTTCAGCCTTGGCAATTATGAAATCTCCCGCAAGATCAATGACCGTAAAATCGCGAACATTGCCGCAACCAAGGCTGACACGGTAGCTACCAGCTGTGGTACCTGCCGGATGCATATCACTGACGGCCTTGTCCAGAACAATCAGAATCAGGATGTTGTCCATGTGATTCAGTTGTTGGATAAGGCTTATAAAGCAGGCCAAAAGAAGTAATTTTTACTTCCTAAATGCTTGGGATACTGGGATGGTCTGACTCACCCCCATACTTCTTACAGGCAAATAATATGGCAGTTTCCTGTGATAGGGAAAACACGGCTTGCGCCAAGCCTTAGCAAAGGCAAAAGCCGCTGTTGCCCTTATCAGGCGAAAAGTTCAACTTTCTACAGGAATAAAAAAACAGAAAGCGGTTAATGGGCCTGTCCCAAACCACTTTCTGTTTTTTTGCGCCGGCCAAGTGGAATCTCTACCGTAATTACAGTACCTTTCCCCGGAGCCGAATCAATATAGAATTCACCTGACAACAAAACAATCCGCTCGTGCATGCCATGGATCCCAAGACAGGTATCACTGCCGACACCGTTTAAAATATCGGCATTAAACCCAATGCCGTTATCTTTGACTGTGAGTACAAGTTTATCGCGCTGCTTTTTGAGCAGCACTCTGACCTGCGTGGCCTTGGCATGTTTAGCAATATTAGTTAACGCTTCCTGCAAAATGCGGTATAACGTAATCTCAATTTCCGGTAAAAACCGCTGCCGTGACAGATTAACCACATTTAGATCCACGATAATACTATACTGCCGGGAGTAATTCTCTACATACTTCTGGGCAGCAGCGACCAGCCCCAGATCATCTAAGAGCGCCGGCCTGAGCTGCACAGCCAAATGATGAACATCCTCCAGTGTTTTTACGGCAAGATCCCTCATCTCCAGGATTTTCTCCCGCTCGCCCTCACGATGAACATGTTCAGACAATACCCGGAGACCAACAATGATTGATGTCAGGGCCTGACTGGTTTCGTCATGCAGTTCCCGGGAGATTTTCTTCCGTTCTTCTTCCTGGACACTAATCATCTTATTAAGCAAAATAGACTGCAGTTCTTCTTTTTCCTTAAGGGCCCGCACTAATTTTTCCTGGCTGGCATTCGATTCTAAAGCAGCCTCCACAAATTTGGCGGCCAGGCGGGCATAAGGGGCTGCCGTATCAGGAGCGCCGGAAACACCAATGACCCCTACACAACCAGCGCCAGTCATAATTGGCACATTAAACCCCTGCCTGACACCTTTTAGCTGCAGCTCTTCCTCGGCTGTAACCGAAAATTCCCGGATAGGGCCGCTTATCAACATCCGGGCTGCCGCTTCATGAATATGTGACACACGCTCTTTGCTGAAAGAAGCAATAATCACACCATGGTTATCGGTAATATTGACATTTTTATTCAGTTCTGCTGCTACAATATCAACTAAAGACTGAGCAAACCGCGGATCAAGCTCCATGGTTTTTGTCACCAGGCTGGGCGGCAGCCCCCTGCCGGCCACGGTGTTTGCGCCAATAGCCAATTGCCAGAACGGCTATCGTCACGCCGGCTTCAAGCAGCAGTGAATACGGTTTAAACCAGACACCAAGTACAGCGTCGGCAACCATCATCTTAGCGGCTGTCCAGCCAAGAATACCGGCCCCGGCATAGATAATAACCGGATATTTATCCATGAGCTTCATTAATAGCTGGCTGCCAAACACAACTAACGGTATACTGAGGGCCAGGCCAAAGATTAAGAGTCCCAGATGCCCGTCAGCGACACCGGCAATGGCCAGTACATTATCCAGGCTCATAATCAAATCAGCAAAAATAATAACTTTTATTGCCTCCCCAAAGCTGCTGGCGCCTTCCAGGGAAACTTCCTTGTGCTCATCACCAAGCAAATTGATCGCAATATATACCAGAGCTACGCCGCCAATAAACTGTACGTAAGGAATTTTCAGCAGCAGCGCTGCCACCATAGTAAGTAAAATCCGCAATACAACAGCCCCGGCGCTGCCCCACAATACAGCCTTTTTTCGCTGATCCTGGGGCAGGTTTCTACTAGCCAGAGCTATGACAACAGCGTTATCCCCGCTTAGTATTAGGTTAATAAGAGTAATACTACCTAACGCTATCAATAGTTCCATCGAAATAACCCCCTATAAATAAATTGCTCATGATCTTTGTTTTACAATCCGGTATTGTAGTTCTTGACCCCCTTTCAATAATTAAGGACCTTTCCGTCAGCAACGGCAAGGTCCTTTCCGGGTGAAATGGCAATAAAACCTTGTGTAGTATATAGTAGGGATATACTAAAGGTCTCACTATTGGACTACGCCAACGGCACAGCCATGCACATGAAATGCAGGATTGTTGACAGTGCCTGTCAGTTACTCCCCCTTAGGGTGCTCATATTATATTTAACTATACGAAAAACAGTAGTAGACTATATAACTTATCATAGTATAGAAACTGTGTCCAGTCAATACAAATTATCATATAGTAACATTCCCATTACTGTCTAATAATTCTTGCTAATCCTAATAGCATGGAGTATTATGATAGAGGACATTATTTAAATTTGATTGCTATAGGAGGAAGTTTCAATGTCAAGCCACCCCGTTAATTTAGCAGAGTTGTGCCCGGAGAAACAAGGTCTCAAGCGGGATATGAAATCCCGCCACCTGCTCATGATCTCTATTGGCGGCACAATCGGCACCGGACTGTTCATGGGTTCAGGCCAGACAATCAATCAAGCCGGCCCGTTTGGCGCCATTTTGGCGTATATGGTCGGTGGCCTTATTATGTATATGGTATTATTATGTCTTGCCGAACTGACTGTCGCTATGCCTGTATCCGGTTCTTTTCAGAGTTATGCTACCCGGTTTATTTCCCCCGCAGCCGGCTTTACAACCGGTTGGCTCTACTGGATCAACTGGGCAATCTGTATTGCCGCCGACTTCACTGCTGCCGGCATCATTATGCACAACTGGTTTCCGGATGTCGCGGTCTGGATCTGGTGCACCGTATTTGCCATTGCCCTGGCCGCGCTTAACCTGGTGTCAGTTAAAGCCTACGGTGAAACCGAATTTTGGTTTGCCAGCATCAAGGTTGCTGCCATTGTTTCCTTTATTATTGCCGGCGCGGGGTTAATCTTTGGCTTTAGCGGCGGACAAGCCGGTCTCGGATTTTCTAATTTCAACACAGGCGGCGGTCTTTTCCCCAATGGCTTTGGTGCTGTATTTCTGACGATGATTGCCGTTATCTACTCATTTCAGGGTGCTGAACTTGTCGGTATTGCCGCCGGTGAATGCAAGGAACCGGGAAAAAATGTCCCCCGGGTTATTAAAGGCATTTCCGTCCGGATTATTATGTTCTATGTCCTGGCTATGATTGTCCTGGCCGGCAGTATCCCGGCTGCGGAAGCAAGTGTGTTGGAAAGTCCTTTTGCCCATGTTTTCGGTAAAACCGGCATCCCCTTTGCCAAAGATATTATGAGCTTTGTCGTATTAACCTCGGCTTTATCGGCAGGTAACTCCGCCTTGTATGCCTGCTCACGGCTGTTATGGTCAATGGCCCAGGATAAACAGGCCCCATCCTGGCTCGGCCGGCTGAATGCCAGCGGTGTCCCCTATAATGGCGTTTTAATCACCTTGCTGCTAGCCTGTATGTCGCTTCTGACCGAAAGCTTTGCCGCTGATACGGTATACCTGTGGCTGATGTCCAGCACTGGTTTAACAGGCTGCTTAATCTGGATGATTATCGCCTGGTGCCAGGTCAACTTCCGCCGCGAATATACAAAATTAGGCGGAAAAATAGAGGCTTTAGGTTTTAAAACCCCCTTCTATCCGCTTGTCCCTATTCTTGCCTTTGTTTTGAATCTGGTCGTAATTGTCAGCCTCTATTTTGATGAATCCCAGCGGATTGTAATCTACACCGGTTTTCCAATTTTGTTTGCCATTTATGCCTATTACCGGCTGTTTCTAGATAAAAAACACCAGAACAACAATACGCAGTCACTACGTTAACAGTCCACCAATTACCATTAGACCGCCTCCCCGGCTGGTGTGATATAATTATCAGGTATGATATGTTATGTCACCTAGATGGGGGAGGCTTTTTTCTGTATGGATACTTTATCACATGCCTTAGTGGGCATTGCGGTTGCCGGTTTGTCAGGGCATCCGTTCAGCATGAGCGATCCTCTGTATATAGCAAGTTTGATCGGTGCGCAGGCGCCTGATTTTGACATACTTGCCCAACTCCGCGGCAATTTTTCTTACCTCAGACAACACCGGGCGTTTTCTCATTCACTCGCCGGTCTTGTCATGTGGTCAGGTTTAATTGCCGCCGGCTTTTTCGTATGCCTGCCGGCAGTCTCAATAACTCAGGTTTTTTTCTGGGCCTTTTTAGGCGGCCTGTCCCATATCGGGATTGATTTTTTTAACGCCCACGGAGCAGCGGTTTTATTCCCGTTCAGCCGGGAGCGCAAAAGCTTTAGTCTGCTCAATGTTTTTGACCCGGTACTGTTGACAATTATGCTGCTGGTGTTCCTGCAGGGTCTGACACCACGGGAGACAGCGCTGCTGTTTTTCACAACAACCGGTATGTACATCCTGTTTCGTTATCTGCTCAAAATGCGAACAATGGGTATCCTTAGGTATTATTTTGCTAAAAGCAACATCACCCGCATCCTGGTTATGCCCTCGCTGAAGAGTGTCCTGTACTGGGATTTCGTGATTGAGACCGAAACCAGTTATTTGGTTGGCCGTATTGGCGCCCTGCAGCCGGTAGTAACCCTTCATACCAAACTGCAGAAACAGACACTATCACCGGCATTGGCCGGTGCACAAAAGACAGTGTTAGGTGAGTTTTTCTCAACATTTACCCCGTTCAGCTATTTTACTGAATTCCAGGCAACAGAAGAACAGGCCAAACTGGTCCGTATTTATGATTTACGCTACTTCTTTAACCATAGTTTCCTTCACAGTGCCACAATCATCTACGGGCATGATGAGCAGCCCTGTGACTCCTATATTCAGACCTATGGCCGCAAAATTAAAATTCCCTGTTGAGGAAACACTGCCTGTTAGTGTTTTCCCTGATCTACATTGTTTTTGCCGGCCAGCAGTGACCCGGCAATGATGACACAAACGGCAAAAACAGCTGGTATGGCCCAGTGTGTCCAGGCATAGGATGCAAGCAGCGGTGAAACTTTTTTATCAGCAATTGCCATCTCACCGGCGGTCCAGCCTAAAAAAGCGGCGCCAAGGGTGATAATGACCGGCCAGCGCTCCATCAGCGCGTGAATCACTTTGCTGCCCCAGATTATGATCGGAATGCTGATTGCCAGCCCTACGACCAGTAATGTGATATTCCCTTTCGCAACGGCGGCAATGGCGATGACATTGTCAATACTCATCACCATATCGGCAACAATGATGGTTTTCACAGCATCGCCCAGACTGCATTTGGCTTCCAATTCCTTAGGCCCCTCATCGCCGGCCAGAAGGTTAATGGCAATCCCAAGGAGCGCCAACCCGCCAGCCAGCTGCAAATAAGGAATCTGGAGCAACACGATGGCAGCGAAAGTCAACAATATTCTCAGTCCGATGGCCCCGGTTCCGCCCCAGAGTATCGCTTTCTTCTGTTGATCCGGTGCCAGTTTACGACTGGCTAAAGCAATAACCAATGCATTATCACCACTTAACAGCAGATTGACGGTAATAATACTAAAAAGTGCTACTGCCCATTCCACAGCTTCACCTCAATTATGGTTTATCATTGATAGTATTACCCGATTTATAATAAATCTGCCTGACAGATGTAGCCAACCGGTTTACAAAATCCGGTTGGCTACATCTGTCAGTTGCTCTAAATTTCGGCATTCAAAGACTTGATTGCAAAAACGCTGATATTCTTTCATCAGACAATCACCTTCCAGCCACTGGTCTGCCGGTAAGGGGTTCAGCCAATATACGGCTTGGGCCCGGTCAGAGATTTTAGCCAGCTCCTCCGCTCCGCCCGGATGCCAGTTATTGCGGCCGTCACCCAGAATAATCAGCTTAGTCCGGGACGTAATGGCAGCTGACTCATATCTGGCAATCTGTTCAAACACTAAATCATAGCGTGATAATCCAACCCGGCGGTTAAAACGTTCCCGCAGATGCCGGGCCTCAAAAAAAGCATTAACATCCTGGGTTTTAAACCAGTCTGTAACCTCTACAGCCTCATCCACAAAGACAAAGGAGCGAATATTTGCGTACCGCCGGTGGGCGGCCTGCACTAACTGCAGCATAAACCGGCTGAAACGCTCGACTGAATTAGACACATCACACACCAGCCACAGGTCGACTTTACTTTTGACCTTATCCCGGTATTTGAGTTGCAAAGGCCAGCCGCCTGTCTTTACCACATCCTGAAAAGTTCGCCGCATATCAAGAATGCCGCTTTTGGCCCGGCGCATACGTATTCCCGGACGCTCAGCCAGTTTTTTCCCCAGTTTTACAATCTCTTGTTCGACAGCAGCAATCTCAACCATTGCCAGACAATCAAACTCCCGGCGGCGGATATTGGCATGCTCCACCAGCTTGGCAATATGCTGGCGGCCAAACTGATTAACTGCCTTGCGTTCCAGTTCCCGCCGCAGCAGCGCTTCCAACTGGGCAAAGGTTTCTTTCCACTTCTGCAAAGCATTTTCTGCCATTTGTTCGGTCATATAACTGCGCTCAATCTTGTTAACAGCCTCAAACCATCTAAGCTTTACCTGGGCCTGGCGAAGTTTGCCGGAAATTTCCGCAGGCTGGGCATTGTCAAGCTGTACGGAAGCGGTAATTTCCCTGGCCAGCGCTTCCAGAACCGCGACCGGCTGGTTCCCGATGGTTTCCAGCAGCTGGTCGGCACTGCCGCCAGCGCCAGCGGTACTCCGGCCGCTGCCATCGGCAGTCGTACCCTTGATGATCAGCAGGTCCGGCTGTTCAGATCTGCTAGCATTTGCAGGTGGTGCAAGGTCGAAATACAAGTCGAATAACGCCGCAAATACAGGCCGCTCCCATGTGCTTTTAATAAGTGTTGTCTCCAATACACCCCGTAACAGTACCGGCGAGAACCCGGTAATTTCAGCTGCCTTCAAAGCATCAGCAGCTTCCATTGTTGTCACCGTCAGCCCGGCTGCCCGCAACAGCCGGACAAAATCAACGATCATTTGCTTCATGGCTTGAGTAAATAAGGCAGCTTGTCGGTAACAAGATCACGGTCCTTAGTGTATTTCAGCAGAGCAGTTAAGGTAAGTCGGGCCGCCTCAATACTCAACTCACCTCCCAGCATCTGCATAGCTTGTACCCAATCAATACTTTCGGTGACACTAGGCGGCTTTTTCAGCGGTTGTTTACGGATAGTCTGAATGAATGTGACAAGCTGGCTGGCAAAATTACGGTCAATGCCAGGCACGCTCAGTTCGACAATAGCGAGTTCCCGTTCAAAATCAGGATAATCAATATAAAAATGCAAACACCGGCGACGCAGGGCATCGCCCAGCTCCCGGGTACTGTTGGAAGTCAGCACAACATGGGGACGGGACACTGCCTGTATCGTTCCCAGTTCGGGTATTGTCACCTGCCAGTCTGATAACGCCTCTAACAAAAAGCTTTCAAATTCCTGATCACTTTTGTCAATTTCATCGATTAACAGTACCACAGGCTCAAGGCTGGTAAGGGCTGTTAATAATGGGCGTTTCAACAAAAACTCCTGGTCAAAGATCTGCTGCCGCCCCGTATTCCAGCCCTGCTGCGCCAGGGCTTCTATCTGGATATAAAGCAGTTGCTTTTGATAATTCCATTCATATAAAGCCTTACTTTCATCAAGGCCTTCATAACACTGCAGGCGAATCATCGGACACCCGCGCCAGCGGGCCCAGGCCTTAGCCAGTTCGGTTTTACCAACACCGGCCGGCCCTTCCAGCAACAGCGGTTTTTGCAGCCCCTCCGCCAAATACAAGGCAGCAGCCAGATTTTCGTCTGCCAGATAACCATTGGCAGCCAACCCGGCCTGACAGGCATTTACTGCAGCAATTGCCTCATTCATTGTCACCAGCTCCATTGCTATGCTTATTTACCAGTCCATCACCCTGCCGGGCGGAAAACTTAATCCAGGACAATACCGCCAGACAGAGAAAAGTTACAATATTTGCAAGAAATACAGGCATGCTGTTGATATAATAACCATACACCATCCAAAAGAACACGCCGGTAGTCATCATAACCATCCAGGCAGTCGAAAAGTCCCCGGCCGAACCACTTTTAATTGTTTTGTATACTTGCGGAAAAAAAGACACGGTAGTAAGAATTCCGGCCAGGCTACCGATCACTTCAATCATTAGGGCACTCCTTCCCCTCTTTATATACCTTAACAATATTCCTCAGACTGGTTATATCTGTCAGCGGGTTGCCTGCCAGTACCAGTAAATCCGCCTTTTTCCCGGTTTCAAGCGTTCCCAGTTCCTGCCCTAATCCCACAGCCTCAGCGGCCAGCCCGGTCGCTGCGCGGAGAGCAGCCAATGGTGGCAAGCCGCATTCCACCAATAAACCAAGCTCCCGCCACACATCCCCATGTCCGACCCCAAGAGCACCGGCATCGGTGCCGGCAACAATTTTGGCACCAGCCTGGTACGCTCGCGCTACCATCGCCTGGTGCCGGCAGTATACTGCCTCAATTGAGTCCGGGGGCAGAGTCTGGGTCTGATGCTGACGGCCATGAGCCAGCATCCGCTCAAAGGGTACCAGAGTTGGTATCCAATATACCCCTTTTTCGGCGATTAAATCCGCCGTCGCCTCATCGATAAGCGCACCATGCTCCAAGGTGGTAACCCCGATAGTTAAGGCCTGGCGTACGCCAGCCACCCCATTGGCATGAGCTGCAACCGGTTTCTGCAGGTGCTGGGCCTCGTCGGCCACCGCCTGCGCCTCGGCCAGGGATAGTTCAACAATGCCGGCATCGGCACGCACAAAATTTACACAGCCTGTCATCATAATTTTAATGCAGTCGGCACCGGCTTTAGCCTGCTCGCGTACGGCCTTGATCATTTCTTGCGGCCCGTCGGCTTCCCGCCCGCCGGCATAATGAAAATGACCGCCGGTAACAGAGATAGCCTGGCAGGCGCTCAATACCCTCGGACCAGTTGCCACTTGCTGCCTGACAGCTTTTTTGGCAAGTGAACCCAGCCCATAGGGCCCGCCTAAATCACGAACCGTAGTGACGCCGTTTCTTAGTGTCAGAGCCAGATTCCTGACCGCTCTGATTAACGTGATGTCTCTATCTTCTTTCCATCGCAGCGAACGGGCTCTCAGATCAGAAATACCTTCCAGGAATAAATGCACATGGGGGTCAATCAAACCAGGCATAACCGCACAGTTAGAATAATCGACCGCTGCGCTCACCTGATCGGCAGCAAAATCACCGGCTTTGCCAATACCGGTGATGAAGCCGTCTTTGACAGCCAGATAGCAGGCTGTCTGCGCCTCCCGCCCTGTACCATCAATCAATAAACCGGCTTTTATGAGCATAATATCAAGTTCCTTCTTTCACGACTACAATACCTATGCAGAAATATTCTGCATATAACCTGTAAGTACCTGCCAAATCAGAGCAGAAAAATTATAAACCTATTAATAGCCTGCTCTTGACATTATGTCACTATCTAAGTATAATTACTACTGTAACATGTTTAATTGTCTTACGGGGGTATAGCTCAGCTGGGAGAGCGCTTGAATGGCATTCAAGAGGTCAGCGGTTCGATCCCGCTTATCTCCACCAAAATAGAACTTGTAAAGCAAGTTCTATTTTTATCTGTTTAAATCGTTCCTAATTGCATACAATAACTTGACTGATATACCATCGTGCGATAAACTAGAAACAGCTCGCGTTGTTTTCTAAAGGGGAGTAGCTGGCAAGGACACCACTTGCCAGGCTGGGTCAACACACGGCATTTGCCTGGCCCTGCCATTGGTTCTGCCAATTAGCGAGACCTTTAGTATGGATTTCACTATGCCATGCTAAAGTGTTTCGCTTTGTTTGTTATGAATAGAATCGCTAACAACGATAATGAGGGAGCGTGGCAATGGACGCAATCGTAGAAATACTTTTGGAATGGGGTCTCACGGGTCTGCTGATTGCCGCATT
Organism: Bacillota bacterium; assembly: GCA_023388195.1. GTDB lineage: Bacteria > Bacillota > Negativicutes > Sporomusales > Sporomusaceae > Sporomusa. Next base: position 37,517 of record JAEWGR010000158.1, on the reverse strand, counting down.
TACCGAGTCTTTTATTTCTCCGGTATTACCAGATCTCCTGCTCATACCCTTAGCTCTGGCTAACCCGCAGAATGCTATCTATTATGGCTTGGCCGCAACATTGGTCTCCGTAGTAGGCGGTCTAGTCGGCTATATACTCGGGCTGAAGATTGGCTTGCCGGCCGCCCGTAGGTTCATCCCGGCCCGCTATATGGATAAGATTTACTGTGTAGTAAAAGAAAATGCCTTATGGGCAATATTTTTGGCTTCCTTATCGCCTATCCCCTATAAGTTCGTCAGTATAACTGCAGGCGCGTTAAAAATAAATCTGCCCCTATTTCTGTTTATTTCTTTCCTGGGCCGGGGCAAACGCTTTTTACTTGAGGGGATACTGATTTTCTATTTTGGCCCGCAGGCGATAGAAATCTTTACCCAGCATAAAGATGACCTGTTGATCATCTCATTGATCCTGATAACAGTTGCCGGGCTGATTGCGTATGTTATAAAAAAAAGCAGAAAAACGGAAACCGTGACCGATAAAGTATGACATATTGCCCGCTGCTTGATTGCCGGCGGGCAATTTATTTATACCGGCCCGCGAGTTTGATCTATGGCAGACCAGGATATGCTATAATTATTAATTAATTGATATTATTACAGGGAGAGTGTTATTGTAACCTTGGAGACACCCTCGATTAGTACGGAAATCATGATTATTTTAGCTTTAATTTTTGCTAATGGGGTATTTGCTTTAACAGAAATGTCTATTGTGTCCTCCCGGAAAAGCCGGTTGGAAAACATGGCCGCTGCCGGCAGTAAAGGAGCCAGGGCAGCGCTAAGATTAACCGAAGAACCGACGCCCCTTTTATCTGCCGTTCAGATTGGCATTACACTTATCGGCATTCTGACAGGCGCTTTCGGCGGAGCCCGTATCTCCATGCTGCTGGCTTCCTTCCTGAATACAATTCCCTTACTCCAGGGGTACAGCGAGGCAATCAGCCTGGCCCTTGTCGTCGGCACCATTACGTACCTGTCACTGATCATTGGTGAACTGGTCCCCAAAAAACTGGCACTTAATAATCCGGAAAAGATTGCATCAACTGTTGCCATACCGATGACCGCTTTTGTACGTATCAACCGGCCGCTGGTTCAGCTTCTCGGTGCTTCCACTAATGTGGTCATGAAGCTGTTAGGCGCTAAACCACCGGCAGAGCCGCCTGTTACTGAAGAAGAAGTCCGGGTCTTAATTGGCCAGGGGGCACAACATGGCGTATTTGAAAAGTCTGAACGGGAAATGGTTGAGAATATATTTGTGCTCGGTGACATGCGGGTAGGTGCACTAATGACCCCCCGTACCCAGCTTAAGTGGCTTGATATAGAAGATAACGACCAATATAATCTGCGCATCATCAGAAATACCAATCATCTGTTTTTTCCTCTGGCCCGTGGCAGTTTGGATGATATAATCGGTGTCGTCTATTCCAATGAGCTGTTATCAAACTATATGCCCGGCAATCCGCTGCAGCTTGAACAGACAGCCCGCCAACCCCTTTATATCCCTAAAAATACACCGGCCCTTAAAGTGTTGGAAAAGTTTCGTGAAACCGGCATCTATGTAGCCCTGGTTGTTGATGAATATGGTGGTATTTCCGGATTAATCAGCCTTTATGATATTGCTGAACACATTGTGGGCGACATGCCGTACCTGGGTGAAGATGATGATCCTGATATAATTACCCGTGAAGATGGTTCCTGGCTGGTTGACGGCATGCTTTCAGTTGAGGAATTGAAAGAATTACTCGACATCGACCACTTTCCCGGTGACGAAAGAGGCTACTACCAGACCCTGGGTGGCTTTATTGTTTCTTATCTCGGTCATATTCCCACTGCTGCCGCCTGCTTTGAATGGAATGGCTACCGCTTTGAGGTAGTAGATATGGATAAGGCCCGGGTCGACAAAGTTCTTATTACTCAGTTGTCTACAGACGCTGCCCGCGATTTATTTGAATAGCAAAAACCCTGCGAATAGCTTTCGCAGGGTTTTTTCCGTCTTTGATTTAAAAGGTCCGCATTGACGGTATGCGCTTTTCCTCGATAGTATGGGCATAGTCCTCAAGCTGGGTCGCCAGCGTACTGCTGGCTGTTATAATCTCGGCATCGGCTGAATTAGAATTCTGCATCAGGTCGCTCAGTTGTTGTCTAAGCGCGTTAACTTGCTGGGAAATAGTCTGCAACTGTTGATCCACGCCGTGTACCTCCCACTCCTGTTTTTTGTAGTGTACCACTAAATTAGAAAATCATGTATTGGCCATATAATGAAGCAGTAACAATCATTGCCGCTCATGTGAATCTTTAATACGGGAAAAATAATAACGTAGCGACCTAAAAATGCAGCAAACAGCCCGAATAGCCGCAGGATTAAGGTTCTCACGCTACTGGCTTCACCAGGGGAGGTGATAATGTGACAAGCAAAAAATCGGCTTTCTGGAATGGCAAAAATGTTGCGGGAGAATCACAAGCAGGTTCCCAAAGCTTACTTGCCGAAGGCTCGAGGACAACCCCCACCCAGGCGAAGTATGACGTCAGTAATGAAACCCTTGCGGCCGCAGATCTTCAGCCGACAGCCAAGGAAACGAACAGCAATGGCTGAGCTTCCAGACATCAGGCAGCAGTTTGCTCGCAAACAAATAAATAAGGAGGCTTGATAATATGGCTGGCAAAGACAAGAAAAATAAACAGGAAGCACACGTAGATACTGCCAAGCAGGGTAATGCTGCAGACCAAAAAAAGAATATGCCCTGTAAAAATTCACTCCCCACATGATATAGCTGCTAGGGTATTGTGAAAGAAACTGAAGGTGGCTTATTCGCCGCCTTCAGTTTCTTTTAGATATGTCCAGCCTTCTTTTTGTTCGATCCTCTGGTCCTTAAGCAGGCGTCCCAGAGCGCGCTTAAAGGCAGCTTTACTAATATTAAATTTCTCCTTAATAATCTCCGGCGGCGAATTATCACTATACGGCATTTGTCCCCCGCGGGCCTGAAGTACGGCCAGAATCTTTTCCGCATCGCTGTCCATGGCATTTTCTTTGACAGGACGCATGGATACGTTCAGCCGGCCATCTTCTCTTAAGAAGGTAACCCGGGCCTCCAGTTCGGCACCAACCCGGGGGCGCTCGGTCATTTCATTATTATGCAGAAAAGCAATAAACCGGTCTTTAGTAAAAAGGAAGGCCCCTTGATCACTGTAGTTGTATACGGAGCCAACAACAGTGTCGCCAATTTTTATGCCTTCTGCCGGTCTTGAAGCCTGCCTGAGCTCATCTTCAACCTCCATAGTAACCGCAGGTCGCCCTGATTTATCACGGTACAGCTTAACCCATACTTTTTCGCCCCGCCGTGGCAAACCCCGCCTGCCGGCATGGGGCATAAATACCCCCCGCTCGGCCCCGATATTAACAAAGGTGCCATCACGCGTGGTATTAATCACTTCAACCCTGGCCACCTGCCCTTCCCGCATTTGCGGCAGGCGCATACTGGCTGTCAGCCGGCCTTTAGGGTCCTTATACAGGTAAACCTTGAGCGTCTGACCTATATTAACTTCTTCAGTCTGCTGCACTTTATGCAGTAATATATCATCACTGGTATTGCCTGTCCCGGCATCAAGAAATACACCCATTTCGTTTTTGCGGACCACAGTCAGGTCAACCACATCTCCGGGCTGATAATTGTGTTTACGGTTATCCATCATTACACCTAACCTTGATAAACTACTTGTTTGGCATCGCCCCACAAACGCTCAAGCTTATAAAACTGGCGGTCTTCCTCAAGAAAAATATGCGCTACACAGTTGCCGTAATCCAGAAGTACCCACCGGGCGTCACGATAGCCTTCCCGGCGCAGCATCCTTATCCCCTGTTCTCTGAGCTGCTCTTCAATGTTATCGGCGATTGCCTGAACCTGAGTGATTGAGTTGGCGCTGCAAATAACAAAATAATCCGTTACCGGTGAAATGCCGGTTAAATCCATAATTACAATATCGCCTGCTTTTTTATCGCTGGCAGCCTTGGCCACTAATTCTGCTAAATTGTTGTCAGTTTGAATCATTCGTTAAAAAATACCTCCTGGAACGCTGTTCTATAAACTATCTTTTTCTTTCCGGATTTATTTTATTCGGACTTCGCTGGCGATTCTCCTGCAAAAAAAAGGCAAAGCGTAATAAAATACGCTTTGCTCACTGGATTTTAATTTTTTCGGGTAGAACCTTGATTCTCCTGATAGATTCCACTCACTTTAGTCGTGGCAATAAACATGGTTTCCACAAGCTGCTTTGTCAGCTCCTTGTCAGGAATCCAATAACTCAGTCCTTCAAGTGTCGCAAAATCACCAGGCAGCATCTCCGCATGCAAATCCCCGGCGTTAAAACTTTTAAGACTATTGGCGACCTTAACCATTGTCATTGCCGACATATCTGTCTCAATATACTCGTTAAGGGTATTCACCAGGGCCGGTACTTTTAATATAGTACCTACCTGCAGCGTTTCTTTGGCCAACGCTTTTATAAATCGCTGCTGACGCTGCACCCGGCCGATATCCCCCAGTTCATCGCTGCGGAACCGTACATACTCACCGGCTTTTTCACCATCCAGGTGCTGATAGCCCTGATTAATATGAATCTCAAGATCGGCATAAGGGTCCTTATAATTCATGTTATGCTCAACATACAGGTCTACGCCGCCCAGAATGTCAATTACCTTGATAAATGCCTGCCAGTCAATCACTACATAGTTATTGATCGGCACATGCAAAAACTGCTCAACTGTGCTGCGGGCCAGTTCGGCGCCGCCATAAGCATACGCGTGATTCAGCTTATCATAGCCTTTACGGCCCGGAATATTAACCTTGGTATCACGGGGCAGTGACAGCACATTAACCGTCCCATTCTGCGGACTAATGCTTGCCACCATCATCGTATCTGAGCGTCTGGCCAGGTCATAGGGGTTCTCATGATCTTTGTCATCCACACCCAGGAGCAGAATATTGACCCTGTTGCTTAATGTTTCCGGCGGCCGCTCACTCTGCTTAACTACCTGTGCTACCGGCGTAGTGCGTACAATATTAAGGTAAGCATACACAGTCGCCCCGGCTAGGGCAACTACAGCGATGAGTAACACAATAAGCAGGAGCAGAACCCTGTCCCAGCGTACCTTACGCGACTGTCGCTGCTGTTCGCTCATGGTATCATCTCCTCTCCCGAAAGACAACACCCTTTATTTACATTGAGTTTTTTGTCTTTGTAGTAGTAAAAAATTACGCCCTTCAATCGAGGCCGGATGAATAAGCACTCCTTGCTCAAGCATATAGGCAACAGACTGATCATAAGCGGCAATCATGGCCATATCCAAATCCGCCAAGGCCAGACCGCGAAGCTTGTCTACCCCGGGGAAACTGCGGCCTGGTTCAATAAAATCAGCCAAATAGATTATCTTCTCCAGCAAGGACAAATTAGGACCACCGGTAGTGTGAAGGGCAATGGCTTTCAGAATCTGCGAATCTGTAATCCCATATTCGGCTTGGGCTACACAGGCCCCCACCGGGGCATGCAGCAGCACCGGCTGACAGTATTCAACATCACTCACCACTATACCAAAAGCCGCTGCTGTTGGCAATAGGTTATTGCTGGGTACTGCCCGGCCACAATCATGAAGTAATCCGGCCAGTTTGGCTTTATCAATATCGGCACCATACCGGGCCGCTAAATCAATCGCAGTTTCGCTTACACCAAGGGAATGATGAAAACGCTTTGCTGATAGATTTTGCGACAGTTTTTGGGTAAGCTGGTTAAATTCCAGCATGTATACATCACCTGCTCTTTACTGCTAAAATTCGTCAATTTATGAGAATTTCCTTTTTATTAAATAAAAAACCTCCTAAAATTAGGAGGTGAATACATCAAAAACATGTATGATTTACACGCTCGACGCCACTGGATTAATCCTGGCGCGGCTTAGCTTCATTAACGACAATCTGCCGGCCTGCAATTTGAGAGCCATTCATGGCCTCAACCATTTTTTCGGCGTCAGCGTCCTCAACCTCCACAAAACCGAAACCACGGGAACGGCCTGTTTCTTTGTCAGTAATAATCCGGCTTGATACAACAGAACCATGGGGGCGGAAAGCATCCGCAAGTGCGGTGTCTGTAGTATTCCAAGGCAGGTTACCGACATAGAGTGTTTTTGCCATAGGGAATCACCTCCGTTACATCAGGATACTAAACCAAAACAGGTTTTACGTTAACATTATCTGCAAAAATAGAAGATTTATGCTTCCCCGGGCTTACCTTTATTTGGCATCACCGGTATAAACCTTCTTTATAAATGTAGTCTTCAACACATTCTGGTACAATATACTTGATAGAGCGCCCCTTTTTCACCCGTTCGCGAATATCAGTAGCCGAAATCTCCAACTCCGGCGTGGCCAGCCGCTGAATACTGCGTCGCCCCTTGGCACCAAATTGCTTAATTACCTGATCAATATAGCTGACAGAGCCTGGCCTTGTAGCGGCCACAAAAAAACACAATTCCAGTAACTCATGAATGTTCTGCCAACTGGGCAGGTCTTTAACCGCATCGGCACCAGTAATAAAATACAGCTCTGTGCTGGCACCATAACAGTCAATTAAAGCCTTGACGGTATCCACGGTATAGGAGGGACCGGAGCGCTCCAGTTCAATGGCAGATACCAAAAAATGAGGGTTAGAATAAGTAGCCAATATTGTCATAAGATAGCGGTGAATAGCCGGTGTAACCAGGGACTGCAATTTATGCGGCGGGTTACTGGCCGGAATAAATAACACTTTATCCAGATTGTATTCAATCCGGACAGCTTCGGCGGTGACTAAATGACCAATATGAATAGGATCAAATGTCCCGCCCATAATACCAACTTTAGCTTTTGCCTGTGCCATAATGATCTGCCTTTCAACAATATCCAAAACATTCCAAAACTTTTCTATTATTATAACAAATGCCTGTCAGGATGAAAAGCGTGTCAACCTTAAACCGTGGGATATGGCGAAAATTTTTAAGAAGATGGAGAAATAGCGTACCGGATGGTTAGCAAGTTGATGAGACTACCATTGCGATCAGCCACACCAACAGGCAGACAGCGGCAATTATAGCCGCCGCCCGGGCATAGTCGACAGCATCGTGGCTGCCTTTAGGCGTGCGCAAATAGTTCATGACCGCATAGCAATAACCTGTTATCTGTTTTATTTTACCCATCATCACCGCTATGACTATCTGATCTGGCCGGAACCATTTACCAGATACTTAATACTGGTCAGCTCACGCAGGCCCATCGGCCCTCTGGCATGAAGTTTTTGTGTGCTTATACCGATCTCAGCACCAAAGCCGAACTCAAAACCATCGGTAAAGCGGGTCGAGGCATTAACATAGACCGCCGCGGCATCCACTTCCTGTTGAAAGCGCCTGGCATGATTGTAGTCATTAGTGACAATGGCTTCTGAATGACGGGTACTATAGGCCTCAATGTGGGCAAGCGCCGCATCAACATCATCTACCACTCTAATGGCCAGAATCAGATCCAAAAATTCGGCAGCCCAGTCTTGCTGGCTCGCCGGCCTGACAGCCTGATGATATTTCATAACCTCAGGACAACCCCGCAGCTCAACACCAGCCTGATGATAGCGTTCTAATAGCTCCGGTAAGAATGCGGCGGCAATATTCTTATGTACCAACAAGGTCTCCATGGCATTACATACACCAGGCCGGGATACTTTAGCATTGAAAGCGATATCGCGGGCCATCACCAGGTCAGCACTGGCGTCAACAAACGTATGGCATACGCCGGTACCTGTCTCAATGACCGGCACAGTGCTGTTCTCAACAACCGTTTTAATGAGGCCGGCCCCGCCCCGGGGGATAATTACATCCAGATATTTATTCAGCTTCAGCATAGCGGTAACCGCCTGCCGGTCAGTCGTTTCCACAAGCTGGATGGCGGCGGCCGGTATCCCGGCCGCCGCAGCCGCTTTGGCAATAACAGCCGTAACGGCTGTATTGGAAGCGATGGCTTCCGAACCGCCGCGTAAAATTACAGCATTACCGGATTTAAGGCACAAGCCGGCAGCATCAACCGTAACATTAGGCCGGGCTTCATAGATAATGCCGATAACCCCCAGCGGCACATGTACTTTGGTAAGGGTAAGGCCATTGGGGCGAACCCAGCCGGCTGCAGCTTCACCAACAGGATCAGGCAGCATAGCAATCTGACGTAACCCGTCAGCCATGGATTTAATCCTGTCCTCATTTAACAGCAGCCGGTCAATCAGTGGCTTAGCCAGACCATTGGCCGCAGCCTGTTCAACGTCCTTAGCATTAGCGGCAATAATTTGCGCCTGTTCCTGCTCCAGGGCCTCGGCCATGAATAGTAAGGCTTTATTCTTAACAGCAGTTGACAGCGTAGCCAGGCGGCGTGCGGCCTGCCTGGCAGCTGCGCCTTTATCGGCAAGTTCGGTTATGTAGTCCATACTCCCTCTCCTCTCTTACACTAAAAGTACCAGATTGTCCCGGTGCACAACCTCATCAAACGGCTTAGATCCCAATATATTGCTGATTTCAGGGGTGTGGGCCCCCATGATTTTCTTGATATCTTCCGCACTGTAATTAGTGATGCCGCGGGCCATCTCCCGGCCGGCAGCATTTTTTATACTAATGGTATTGCCTAATTCAAATTCGCCCTCAACAGCCGTTATCCCGGCTGCCAGCAGGCTGGAGCCGTCATGCAGGAGTGCTTGTTCACAACCACAGTCCACAGTTACCCGGCCACTCACACTAACCCCAAAAGCCAGCCAGCGTTTTCTGATTTGCAGGCGGTTTTCTTTGGAAACAAAAATTGTGCCGACCTTGTTCCCCTGCAGCACGTCCCGTACCACACCATCCCGCCCGCCGGAAGCAATTACCATGGCCACGCCGGAATTGACAGCAATTTTTGCGGCCTGAATTTTGGTATACATGCCGCCGGTTCCCCGGAGAGTTCCCGGGCCACCGGCCAAAGCCTCGATTTCCGGGGTAATATCAGTAATCTCACTAAGCAGTATAGCGCCCGGGTCGGTTTGTGGATTAGCGGTATAAACGCCCTCCACATCGGATAAAATGACAAGCAGGTCAGCATCAATAATGCTGGCGACCATTGCGGAAAGGGTATCATTATCACCAATTTTCAGTTCATCAATAGCTACAGCATCGTTTTCATTAACAATGGGAATGACGCCCTGGTTCAGGAGCGCCATGAGTGTGTTGCGGGAATTAGTATAGCGTTTGCGGTTTACAGAGTCCGCCCGAGTCAATAGTACCTGCGCAACAATTTGACCATATTCGCCAAATAATTTTTCATAAATATGAAGCAAAATCCCCTGGCCAACAGCAGCAGCAGCCTGTTTTTCCGGAATTGTTTTTGGCTTCTCTTTGAGCCCCAGCCGGTCTACTCCGGCACCAACAGCACCGGAGGTAACCAGAATAATCTGTTTTCCCTGATTGGCCAGATCCGATAACTCACGGACCAGCTTTTCTATGCGTAAAAGATTAAGTTTGCCGGTAGCATGAGTTAACGTGCTGGTACCAACCTTAACTACGATGCGGTTCGCATTGCCTAAATTTTCTCTGGTAAGCATAAGAATGATACTCCCCCATAGATCACGGCAGTTCGATCTTAGATTTTTCCTCATTTTTCTTATATAACAAGCCGTTGCGGCCAATTACCTGGACCAGCTCGGCACCCGTAGCCCGGGCCAGGGTGGTAATGGCTGATTTCGGCTCTTCTGGGCTGTTTTGCAATACCCGGACTTTAATAAGCTCACGGGCCCCCAGCACCTGTACGGCACTCTCAATGACGGATTCCAGTACACCGCCTTTGCCAATCTGAACAACAGGTTCAAGCGTGCTCCCAAGGGCTCTTAAAAAGCGCTTTTGTTTACCGGTTAATGTGGTTTCATTTGCTAGCAAAATCTTTCCTCCTATGGCCTAAACTCAAATTCCATATCAAGAATCCGTACGGTATCGCCTTCCTGAATACCGCGGGTCCTGAGTTCATTATCAATTCCCAGTTTACGCCAGATTGATTGAAACCGGCGCAACCCTTCTTCATCACCAAAACGGGTCATTGCCACCAGCTTTTCAATGCCTTCGCCCTCGACAATAAAGGCACCATCGACATCACGCTTAACCAGAAATGCCTCTTCCGGCCTGGCTTCATATACCTTGGCGGCTTCAATTTCCTCCGGTTCTTCCACATACTCCGCCAAAAGCTGTACGGCCCGCTGCATCAAAGCAGTCAAACCATCACCGGTTGCAGCGGAAACAGGGTAGATCTCATGCCCTAATCCGGTCATAACCTCTGCCACCCGTTGGTAATTTTCCTGGGCCTCAGGCAAATCCATTTTATTGGCAGCAATGATTTGCGGACGTTTAAACAACCGTTCATTATATAGCTTGAGTTCATTATTGATTTTATGGAAATCTTCAACCGGGTCACGGCCTTCCAGACCGGAGACATCGAGTACATGAATAAGAACTTTGGTACGCTCCACATGGCGGAGAAAATCATGTCCAAGCCCTACGCCCTCATGGGCGCCCTCAATGAGCCCCGGAATATCAGCAAGCACGAAGTTCTGTCCTTCGCCAATACTGACAACCCCCAAAACCGGTGACAAGGTAGTGAAGTGATAGGCTGCAATCTCGGGTTTAGCTGCCGATACCATAGATAAAATGCTTGATTTGCCAACACTGGGATAACCCAGCAGGCCAACATCAGCCAGCAGCTTCAGTTCCAGCATCAACGAGCGTTCTTCACCCGGTTCGCCTAATTCGGCGAACGTAGGCGCCCTGTTGACACTGTTAACAAAACGGGCATTGCCGCGCCCGCCCCGACCGCCTTTAGCCACCACAACGGTTTGGCCAGCCTCGGTAATATCACCAAGAATCTGACCGGTCGCTTCATCCTTTATCAGTGTTCCCGGCGGCACCTTAATCAGAAGATCCTCCGCGCCCCGGCCATGCATATTACTTGTTTGCCCGTTGGCGCCGCTATTGGCTTTAAACTGCCGTTTATAACGGAAGTCAATCAGGGTATTGAGGCTGGCATCACCAATTAATACAACATTGGCCCCACGGCCGCCGTCTCCCCCGCTGGGTCCGCCTTTGGGAACATATTTCTCCCGGCGGAAACCGGACATACCATTGCCGCCGCTGCCGGCTTTTATTGTTATTTTCGCTCTGTCGATAAACATAGACAATCCCCTTGCGTTTTATAAGTAATATGCGCTGTCGCGCCGTTTTTTACCCCATCCAAATGAAAAATTCAATACTATGATCTAAGGGATATGAAAAATCAAGCGCAAGCTTAACTGTGCTTATTTTGGTAAGCCTCCAGCACATTTGATATCATTTCAGGATCATGGGCCAGCTTTTCTATATATTGTATCGCTTTTTCACCACGTCCCAGTTGAATCATCGCGTGAATAACCTGCAGGTGGTTTAAGAAATCATGACGCTGAATACGGAGCAGCTTGACTACGTCAGTACATGTCATTACTTCAGAGCAGCTTGTGTTTGTCATACAATCATCCTTCCGGTATACTGCAGAATGATATGTCTTTCGCCCCGGCCAGCCAAAATACCTGTCGATTTCCGGCAGGTTGGGTAAAAATTAGATAGGAGTATAAATTTTTCTTATCCCTTAGATCATGGCCCCGAATTTTTTAAATTCCGGATGAGGTTGGAAAAACTTGGCTTATCCAAGTCCTTTTAGGACGCCGGCAGAAGCCACCTGCCCTTTAAGGTATAACTTTTTCATGGTCCCGAATTCTTTAAAACTTCGGTCAGAGTTAGAAAAACTTGGCTTGTGCCAGTCCTTTTAGGACTCTTGGCACAAGCCTAAGATTTTTCTTATCCCTTAGTACAAGCATTACTTTTTTATAAATTCGAATGAGGTTAAAGAATAATTGGCTTGTGCCAAGTCCTCAGGACGCCGTCAGAAGCCGCCTGTACCCTTTTAGGTATACGCATTCTTACATATGATCAGAAACCGTATACTTTTCTATTATGTAAAAAACCTGCGGCTTTGTGGGCCGCAGGCATTTCAACTAGATAGCTTCTTCAGCTGCAGGATACACACTTACTTGCCGGTCATAGCGACCTTTGCGCTCGAAAGCGACTTTACCGGGAACTTTGGCAAATAAGGTATCGTCTTTGCCGATGCCGACATTGTTACCTGGATGGAAATGGGTACCGCGTTGGCGTACTAAAATACTGCCTGCAGTAACTACTTCACCGGCGTGACGTTTAACGCCAAGGCGTTTAGCTTCACTGTCACGGCCGTTACGGGTGCTGCCCACGCCCTTTTTATGTGCAAATAACTGTAAGTCAAAAGAATTCAGTTTAAATTTTTCCATGTTGCTTTCACCTCCTGTGCTCAATAATCCGAACACTCTTAGGATATAGTTTGGCAATTTCATTTAACCCAAGGAGCATGGTTTCAAAAACGGCCGTCGTTAGACTGTCAGGCTGGCTGCTAAGTGCAACCGTGAGCCCGCTGCGATCCTGCACCAGATCAATTTCCCGCCGCAAGTGGCGTTCAATGCCCATGATGGCCGACTGGGTAAGAGCAGAAACACCTGCACAAACAATGTCCTGACCATGTGGTGCGGCGTGCGCATGTCCGTTTACCATGAACCCGGTGATTGCCTGATTGTTATCACGAATTAATGTAACCGTAATCATGCTTCGACCTTAAGCAAAAATCTTGTCAATACGGACTTTTGTAAAAGGTTGACGATGACCCTGACGGCGACGATAATTGGATTTCGCTTTGTATTTAAAAACTAAAATCTTCTTACCTTTGCCATGAGATACTACTTCAGCAGTAACCTTAGCATCGCTTACCAGCGGCTTGCCGACAACAACCTCGCCGTCTTTAACTACAGTCAGAACACGGTCAAAATCAAAAGTCTGGCCTTCAGCCACTTCGATTTTTTCAATGGTAAGAATATCGCCTTCAGTAACACGATATTGTTTACCGCCTGTTTCAATAATAGCGTACATAATATTGCACCTCCCCTGCATAGGACTCGCCGAATACGGTAACAAACACAGTTTGTTTTTTAAGACCTCTCCGCGCGGTTATAGTAGACTTAATGCCTACATCATGAAATTTTACCATAATGGTAATAGTTTGTCAATCCGGTTTCCAAAGCAAAGAAAACATCTCCGGATTTATAGTTTGACTGGCTTCGACAGCCAGGCTTCTGGCAGTTTCCTGCTCCAGCCTTTTAAGTTCCCCCTGCCTGTTTAAAAAATCAGCTACCTGGGGATGAACCTGAATGAGCAGCCGTCCGCCCGTACGGGGGCGTTTGTTCAGTTTTCTCAGTTCCCGTTTGATATCGATAACAACAGTCGCCGGTGACTTTATGCGGCCTCTTCCCAAACAGCACGGACACTGGTCATAAAGCATACCATTAATATTTTGCCTGGCCTTTTTCCGGGTCATTTCTACCAGCCCCAGGCTGGTTATTCCTAATACATTTGATTTCGTACGGTCCTTTTTGAGTTCAAGTTCCAGCGCCGCTAATACGGCTGCACGCTGCTCGGCTTTGGCCATATCAATAAAGTCAATGATAATAATACCACCGATGTCTCTTAGCCTGAGTTGCCTCGCAATCTCAGCCGCCGCCTCCATATTTGTCTGGAATACGGTTTCCGACAAATTAATGTTACCGATAAACTTGCCGGTATTAACATCAATAACTGTCAGTGCTTCCGTATTATCAATAACGAGATAGCCGCCGCAGGCCAGCTCTACCCGCCGGTTACGCAGGCTTTCCAGCTTAGCATCAATATTAAAACGGCTAAACAGGTCATTGTCCGGGCCGCTGGCTTGCTGTTCGTACAGCCTGACACAACCGGCAAGCTCAGGTGATGTATAGTTCAATAAATCAACAACCCGGGCATAGGCTTCCTGGCTGTCGATGATAAACTCCGTAACATCACTGGTAAGATAATCGCGGACAATCCGCACAACAAGGTCAGCATCCCGGTAAATGAGCGCAGGGGCATGAATGCGTTTAGCCCGGGCGCTAAGGCTTGACCACATATTTGTCAGATAAGCCATATCGTTGATCAGTTCTTCCTGACTTTTGCCGGCAGCCACCGTCCTGACAATGACCCCCATTCCGGCCGGGCGAATTTTTTCAGCCAGCTGCCGCAATCTTTCCCGTTCAGTTTCCTCTTCGATGCGCCGTGAAATGCCAATATAATCAACAGTCGGCATAAGTACGATATATCGTCCCGGCAAGGTCAGGCTGATGGTGGCCCGGGGTCCTTTGTCACCCATTGCATCTTTGGCGATCTGTACCAGGATATCCTGGCCAACCGTTAAATGCCGGCAGGCAGCCTGGCGGCCGGCATCACCCATATATAAAAATGCGTTTTTATCACGGCCGATATCAACAAAGGCAGCCTGCATGCCTGGCAAAACATTTTTAACCTTACCTTTATAAATGTTACCGACCAGATGTCCGCTATCGCTGCGTTCTACCGATATTTCCATCAGCTGGCTGTCTTCCAGCACCGCAACCCGGGTTTCTTCCGGCATAACATTGGCAATAATACTTTTTTTCATACTTGTTTCCTTTAGCTTAATTATAGTTCAAGCGGTGATCTCTGCTCCCGGCCGTCACAGACAAGCAACCCGGTGCGGTGAATAAGCGCATTGCCACCATCAACAGGCAGACCGTAACGGTCTGTTAGCACGGCCAGTACCTCAGCCGGCTTGACGCTGCCAGTGGGGGTAATTCTTATTGACAGGCTTATTCTTAATAAAGATGAATTATCAGGGGCAATTTGGGCAGTAACCGGTGCTGCAATAAATTCTGTAATATCAATCTCTCGGCGGCCCTTGGGTGATTCTTTGATATATATCACTTCTACCTCACTGTTAAAGCGGCTGAGGCTTGTCGTCGCCGCAGCCATTCCAGCCCCTGGCAGTAAAGGCACGATAATATCATAGGTGGCCAGATTAACGACGGCCATGAGTGCCGGGCTGGGGGTATGCATAAACCTGGCAGCTTTAAGTTCGATCCCTGCCGGCATTTGCGATTTAAGCCGGGCTTCGATACCGGCAATATCCGGTGCTTCTGTCAATTCAAGGTCAAGATATTCGGCCTCACTTGTCACCCCCACGGCCAGCGCTGATGCGAAGGCCATTTTCATGTGCGGGTTGAAGCCTTCCGAGTAAGCGGCAGGCAGTCCGGCCCGACGGACAACCCGTTCGATCGTACCGGCAAAATCAAGGTGGGACACATAGCGTATTTCGTTGCCTTTAGTTATTTTCAACCGCAATTTTGCCATTATGCCTGCCCCCAATCAACTACTTTAACATCAAGATTCTGACAAACGCCACAGGCACCGCATTCTTTATGACGGCAGTCAGGTGTAAAAGCAGCCTGCTGCGCAGCCTGCCATTCCCGTACCAGAAAAGACTTGTCCACTCCCGATGAGAGATGCTCCCAGGGCAACGCCTCATCGATATCCCGGTCGCGGCTGGCATAGGCTGCCGGATCAATATTCTCAGCGGCAAAGGCGTCCATCCATACTTTATATTTAAAATGTTCGGACCAACCGTCAAACTTTACGCCATTCTGCCAGGCCCGGAGGAGGACCTTGCCCAGCCGGCGGTCACCACGGGAAAACACACCTTCCAGGAAACTGGTGCGGGCATCATGCCAGCTCAGCGAGATACTGCGGTCTTTAATGAGAGACCGCAACAGCCTTTGTTTGCGCTCAATTTCTTCAACAGAATCCTGGCCAAACCACTGAAAAGCAGTGTGCGGCTTAGGCACAAACGAGGATACACTGACAGTGACTTTTGCGCCCCTGCGGCCTTTTATCTGCTTATAAAGATCAGCAACCTGCTGGGCCAGGGCGGCAATCCCAGCTATATCCTCATCGGTTTCGCTCGGCAGACCAATCATAAAATATAGTTTAATGGTCGACCAGCCGGCTCTGAATGCAGCACTTACCGCCTCAGTAAGATCGGCCTCAGTTACCCCTTTATTAATTACATCCCGCAGCCGCTGCGTTCCGGCCTCAGGGGCAAAAGTCAAACCGCTTTTCCTCACCTGCTGTACCTGATTGGCCAAATCAATAGAGAAGCTGTCAATCCGGAGAGACGGCAGCGACACACTTACCCCCTGCGGCTTAAAACGGGTGGTAAGACGGTTGATCAAAGGGCTCAAACACGAATAATCGGCTGAACTTAATGATACTAGGGATATCTCATTATAACCGGTGTTATCGATAAGCTCCTGGACGTAGTTTAGCAGTGTTTCTATGTTACGCTCCCGTACAGGCCGGTAGAGTACACCGGCCTGACAAAAACGGCAACCGCGGGTACAACCCCGGAATAATTCAAGCATGATGCGGTCATGGACGATTTCAATAAAGGGAACAATCGGTTTTGTCGCAAACATGACCTGATCAAGGTCATGGATTACACGTTTGCTGATAATATGCTTGGCTTCAGGGATATCTGAGCAAATACCGGCCCACCGGCCCTGGGTATTATATTCTGCTTCATAAAAACCCGGTACATAAACACCCTGTAGTTCGGCAAGCTGTCGCAAAATACCTGCCTTCCCCTCTGTTTTTCCAGATAATTTCCATGCCGCTATAGCCGCCGCAACCTCACTGATGACCTCTTCCGCCTCACCCAGAATGAAAAAGTCCACAAAATCAGCCATAGGCTCTGCATTAAAAGCGCAGGGCCCGCCACAGGCCACCAAAGGCTGCGTTGCATCACGTTCAGCTGCCAACAGGGGAATACCGGCTAAATCAAGCATATTAAGCACATTGCTGTAGCTTAATTCATACTGTAAAGAAAAACCGATAATATCACACTCGGCCACAGGCCGCTTTGTTTCCAGTGTATATAATTGAATATCGGTATTTCTCATTTCACTTTCCAGGTCAACCCAGGGAGCGTAGGTACGTTCGGCGAACGTGTCAGAGCGTTGATTAAGAATCTGATATAATATTTTTAGCCCCAGATTAGACATGCCAACTTCATATATGTCGGGCATGGCCAGAACAAAGTTTACCATAGACGGGTTGAAGTCTTTAACCACACTGTTCCATTCATGACCCGTATAACGGGCTGGTTTCATTACCTTGCTCAAAATAGCAGGGCTGACAGGTTCTAAGGGATGCATATGTACCTCCAAATAAATAGCTATAAAAAATATTATGTATTTTTCCAGTGGAAATATCAAGCTTTATTTATAAAATCATTTACTTTTCCCTTAATTCCCCGCTCCAGCAGCTGTTCCCACACCTCAGTCTCGGTAAGCGCACCGCTTAAATGGAAATCACGGTCAACAATATGGATCACATAATACTGCTCTGGTCCTAACAGCCGGATAATGTCACTAACGGCAGTATTCTCCATCGCCGTAAGGTGGCTGGTAGGCATAACGCCACGGCTTGACAGCTCCGCCTTTTTACCTGCTAAAATTCGCATTCCCCGCAACCCGGCCAGGTTATTTTCGGCCCGGGCAGTGACAAAGAGAAACCCTGCGGCTATTAACATTGTCAAATTGAGAATACCGTGAAGCCAATATTCGGCCCCGGCCAATAGTACCAACAAACAGCCAATTATATGACTGATAGTAACTACAATGGCTGTAGACTCACGATAATCACGACGCCGGGACAACAGGGCCCGTAAGATCCTGCCCCCGTCCAGCGGCAAAGCCGGCAGTAGATTAAAAAGAGCCAGGGTAAGATTCACTTCACCATAAAAACGTACTACTTCCTGCCAGACACCGGCTTCATTCAACCGGGCATAACATAAAGCCGCCAGAACCAGGCTTGCCATCGGTCCGGCGGCTGCAATCATTATTTCACTGGCCGCACCGGCATCAGCAAGGCGTTCAACCCGTGCCGTTGCGCCAAACGGCAGCAATTCAACCTGTTTAACCTTGTACCCTAAACCACCGGCCATTAGCATATGGGCAAGTTCGTGCAGTACTACCGCACTAAATACCAGTAATATCTTGCCACCAAGACCGGCAGCAGCAAACAAAGCAAGCACTGCCAAAAACCAATTGTTAAAAATAATCTCAACCCCTGCCACTTTACCGGCCCGCATATTTCACATCCTTTATTTACTATTTTCTCCTTTTATTCGGGAAAGAGGATCAATAGCTTTGCCGTTTTCTCTCAGCTCAAAATATAGTACAGGCGCCGCTGCACCGGTTTTGCCAACTCGCCCTACAACCTGTCCCTGACTGACCGCATCGCCATCTTTCACCAAAACATCAGCTACATGTCCGTAAAAGGTCTCAACCCCCTGCCCATGGTCGATGATTACAATCTTACCATACTGGGTACTATCGGTAACTATCTTGACTCTGCCGGCAGCGGCAGCACGCACACTGCTCCCGGCCGGAGCGGCAATATCAATGCCTTCCCGTAAAATATCCTTCTGCAGTTCCGAATTGGTTTGCCAGCCATACCCGCTCATCACCTGGCCTTCCACAGGTTTAGTCATATACAGTAAAGGGTCAGCCGGCCGGGAAACAGTTGCCTGTACTTGCTTAAGCACCGGAATTTCTGAAAGCCGGATGGCATTTGGCCAGTATGAATTAATATAATCTACTGTTTTCACCGAATAATAGACAAAATCAGTTTGTGTTGCCAGCATTTTCTGCACAGCCCCTGTGACTTCCTGTCCAATCCGGGTATCCGAAACATGGGCACCATAAATCATGGCGAAAAGAGCCAGGGCGGCAACCGTCTTTTTTAGCCAGGTATAATCAGGTGTTTCTTCATAATAAGATTGCCAGTTTTTTTCATTATTACGGTTCCGCATACTAAGTTGCCAGCGGTTTTTCAAACGGTTCCACAGCCTTATCGTCATAACAAGCCCTCCATAAACACCGGCTAAAGTATTCTTATGGAATATATATGAAGAAACTACAGATTTATAACTACATCAAATACAATAAAGAGTATAAAAAAAGCGAGCCCCTTGGCTCGCTGCAGTCAAAACAATATCTTTTGCCTTCGCATATGAATATTTAACAATATGCCAATACTGACCAGATTAGTAGTCAACGAGCTTACACCATAGCTCATAAGCGGCAGTGGGATGCCGGTAACAGGCATAATACCTGCTGTCATACCCACATTAACCAGAAGATGGAACGCGAGCATGGAGGTAATGCCTGTTGCCACAAGCATACCAAAATTATCACGGGCGGCCCCTGCAATTTTTATCCCCCGATAAAGCAAAATTAAATAAAGCAGCAAAATCAGCGTTGAGCCTACAAAGCCCAGTTCCTCGCCAATAACTGCGAAGATAAAATCAGTGTGATTTTCCGGCAGGAAGTTAAGCTGACTCTGCGTACCATTAAACAGGCCTTTACCAAACAACATGCCTGAGCCAATGGCAATCTTGGACTGAATGATATGGTAGCCCGAACCCAGAGGGTCAACATTCGGATCAATAAATACGGTTAAACGCTTTTTTTGATAATCTTTTAAAAAATGCCAGAAGATTGGCAGGAACGCAAGGCCGGCACCGACAATTGACAGCAAATGGCGTGTACTGATACCAGCCACAAAAATCATGCCAAATAATATCGCCAAAAATACCAGCGAGGTTCCCAAATCCGGCTGTTTTAACACCAGGACAAAGGGTATACCGACAAAAATAAACACCGGGATAATTTCTTTAAAGCTGTTAAGCCTGCCTGTACGCTTGTCCAAAACCTGCGCCAGAGCAATAATCATAATCAGTTTAGAGAACTCTGACGGCTGCAGACTAATCGGGCCAATCTGAATCCAGCGTTGCGCCCCCAGCGCGGATTGGCCGACAAACATAACCGCCAGCAGCATGACCATATTAAAGATATAGAAAAAACCGGCGAATTTCTCAAGTGACTTATAGTCAAAATTGAGCATGATAAAAATTATAACAATATTCGCCAAAGCGAACAGCCCCTGGCGTTCAACATACCAATAGCGATCCTCACTCGGTCCGTTAATATGAGTAGCACTGCCAATAATAACCAGACTAATAAGGACCAGGAGGGCTGTAACACCAATAAGTATAAAGTCCAGGTTCCGCAGCAAGCGCTGGTTAAGCATACAGACCATCCTTCTCTCTAACAATGTCCTTATATATTATAATAGTATTTCCCGCCTGCGTCCAGTATTGCGGACATAAAGAAAAGACTTGGCTTGTGCCAAGTCCGGCAGGAGCCGGCAGAAGCCTTAGTTAGTCTTGCTTACAATCAGAACCAGTATACTTACGGATCATGCAAAAGAAAAAAGCAGAGTACTTTGCTTTACTCTGCTTTCATAAAATTACTCACCGGCCATGGCCCCCCGCTTCATGCGATTGACCGGAATATTAGCTACCAAAGCCACTTGTGTATTGGTCTTGGTCAGACTGATTTCCATCTCGGTTTCATTAATATCCATATAGTTGGAGATCACTTTTATCATATCATCTTTAATGACTTCCATAAACTGCGGCGATACATTGACACGATCATGCACCAGAACAAATCTGAGCCGTTCCTTGGCAATGGCTTTCGATCCCTGAGGCTCTCTGCCAAACAGTTTTTGTATAAGCTCAAACACCTTTATTCCCCCCCTGGCACTATTTAAAACCCTAACACTTTTTTGAACTTACCCCATAAGCTATCATTAACTTCAAGTGTCATAAGCGGCACATTTTCCCCCATCAGTCGCCGTATAATATTGCGATAGGCAATACCAGCCAGAGCTGTCGTATTGGCGATTGCCGGTTCACCGCGGTTAGTCGAAATAACAATGTACTCATCTTCCGGAATAACCCCCAGCAAATCAACAGCCAGGATTTCAATAATATCATCAATATCCATCATATCGCCTTTTTTAACCATCAGCGGGCGAATGCGATTAACAATTAGCTTAGGATTATGTTTTCCTTCCGATTCCAGCAAACCAATAATCCGGTCGGCGTCCCGAACGGCCGATACTTCCGGTGTGGTAACGATAATAGCCCGATCCGCACCGGCAATGGCATTTTTGAATCCCTGCTCGATACCGGCTGGACAATCGATGATAACATAATCAAATTCCTGAGCCAGCTCCCGGCAAAGCTGCTGCATTTGATCAGGCGTTACGGCATTTTTGTCCCTGGTCTGCGCAGCCGGCAGTAAATAGAGCGTTTCATACCGCTTGTCCCGGATCAGGGCCTGCTTCAAACGGCAATTGCCATCTGTTACATCCACTAAATCATACACAATTCTATTTTCAAGCCCCATGACCACATCAAGGTTGCGCAGACCAATATCAGCATCTACTAGGACCACCTTTTTACCCTGCAGGGCGAAACCAGTGCCAAGATTGGCTGTTGTCGTCGTTTTTCCTACGCCGCCCTTGCCTGATGTAATGACAATTACTTCCCCCATCTATGTACCTCCTACAATTTATTAAGAAAAGACTTGGCTTGTGCCAAGTCCCTCAGGACGCCGGCAGAAACCGCCTGTGCCTTTGGGTATAGTCAAGATTTACCCTTCCTTTGCCGCTAAATTCACCTTATCTGCCGGTTCAATAACAACAATACCCCGTATTATGCGTGCAGTCTCCCTGCAGGTGGGATTGTCCTGATTATCGGGAGCTCTGGCAATCATTCCCGCTATTCTTAGTTGGCCGGCAATCAGTTTATCGGCAGTAATCGTCGCTAGTTGATCACCATTAGCACCGGCATGAGCCACCCCCCGGCAGGTACCCTTAATCGTGATACTGCCGCCGGCAATGATTTCTGCCCCGGGGTTTACATCACCCATAATAATAACCGAGCCGTTAAACATGATTCGCTGTCCGCCACGAAGCATCCTGGATACAATCAAGATTTTTCCGCCCGCCGGCTCCTGCCGGTATTCTACCGGGATTTCACCGTCCAAGCTGCCTGTACTGCCTGCCAAATTGGGCGGTACCGTCTGGTCATACAGAGCCAGTCCATAATCCGCCAAAAGGTTGATAAGCTGCCGTCGTTCATCTCCGGTCAATGAATTAGAATCAGCTACCACCTTCACACCGGCGTTGCCTGTAAAAAAATGGGCCGCCGATTCCAGTTTCTCCTTTAACTGCTCCAAAAGAGAGGTAAAATCAACTGATTCATTGATAACTAACTCCAGACCGCCTTTGTGGCCCTTAAATACTATATCCTCCCGCATACCTACTCCCTAAATTTTACCATATGTTATTATCTATATGTCAACTAAAATTCGCCTTAATTAACAAATTTCCTGCAGGTATTTAAGCAGTGCCTGTTAAAATTGCCAGCCAGAAGAGGGATCTAATCAACAACCAGGAATATAATAATTAGTTTCTCAATTGGAGGTTAATCATGCTTACTTGTTTGACAAAAATAACTGCCTGGTTGAGCCAGCGCATGTTCTTAATTGTTTTATCGGCCTTGCTCTGCGGTTTTCTTGCTCCCCTCTCCGACTCTGCTATTCTCAGGACAGTAGTAATTGGCGCTTTCGCTTATATGACGTTTGTTACCGCCCTTGATATAAGCTTTAAAGAATTCCTGCAAGTACTTAAAAAGCCGCTTATTCCCATATGGATACTGATATTAATCCATATTATCTCACCGCTCATTGCCTGGCTGACCGGACTTAGCCTGTTTGCCGGTAATCACAATGTGCAGTTAGGTTATTTAATCGGTGCCTCTACCCCGATCGGCGTAACCTCAGTCATCTGGACGGCTATGACCCAGGGAAATGTTTCCATTGCGCTGGTTTCTGTCACCCTGGACACCCTCGTTGTACCGGTCATGCTGCCTTTCTTCTTTCAAATCGTGATTGGGCAGGTACTGCAGCTTGACTATATGCAAATGATGTTTCAGCTGCTGCTCATGGTAACCGTCCCCAGCCTATTAGGCATGGCCCTGCATGATTACAGCAGCACCCTGCTTACGCCGGGAATTAAAATCGTTGCCGGCTTCATCTCCAAAATTGCCTTCTTTACGGTAATTTTTATCAATGCCGCAATCGTCGGGCCCAGTATCAGTTGGGACATTGCCACCCTGAAGATAGTCTTAATTACCATGCTGCTGGTAGGCGCCGGCTATTTTACCGGTTTCCTGGGCTCGTACCTGCTCCGTGACCGGTCAAAAGCAACAACCCTGGCCATGATTTATTGCGTAGGACTGCGCAATATAAGTTTTGGCCTGGTATTAGCCCTGACTTTTTTTCCACCGCCTGTTGCCGTGCCAATCACAATGTTTATCTTGTATCAACAGCCATTTGCCGCCGTCATACCCTATCTGTTTCAGAAATTTGCCCCTAATAAGCGTCTGGCCTAACCCACACCGTTGCTGGCGGAAATCTATTTGCTAACATAAAACAGGATCAGGCATTATAAAGCCTGATCCTGTTTTTATTGCCAGAATTTTATTTGTAATACAAGCGCGAATACACACATTATAGTGCAGTCTGGGGGCGGTGGGTTTTTGCCGCTTCAGAGACTGTCTGGTTAATATTAAACGCGGCTTCCAGTATTTTTTTCGCGATCGGCGCCGCCGAGGATGTACCGAACCCCCCCTGTTCAACAATAACAGCCACAGCTACGCGCGGATCCTCATAGGGCCCATAAGCAACAAACCAGCCGTGATCATGGCCATGAGAGTTTTCCGCTGTTCCCGTCTTACCGGCTATAGCAATAGGGAAGTCATGAAAATCGGCCGCAGTACCACCTTCCTGGGCTACCTCGCGCAGTGATTCACGAATAAGAGTTAGTGTACTGTCGGAAATCGTCACCCGCCCAACTTCCTCCGGGCCAAAGGTTGTCAGGGTCTCACCGCTGGTGCTGGTAATCTTACTCACCAGATTAGGCCGGTAACGATGACCGCCATTGGCAATCTCGCTGATAACCACAGCCATTTGCAGCGGTGTAGTCAGTTGAAAGCCCTGACCAATCGCAGCATCAAAAGTCTCAGATAAATACCAGTCTTCACCATATACCTTTTCTTTATAACGCTGGTTAGCCACTAAGCCTTCCGATTCCCCGGGAAGGTTGATGCCAGTAAGCGCTCCCAGTCCAAACATACGGGCATACTTCTCCAGGTTATCAATTCCCAACCGGTTGCCCATTTCATAAAAATACACGTTATCAGACTTGGACAACGCTTCCCGAAAATTAATCCACCCCAGAGCTTCGCCCATAGCATTGCCTTTGGGAATAAGCCAGTGTGTACCGGTATCCAGGATTTTCTCCTGCGGCGTTACTTTCCCGAGCTCCAGCGCCGCGGCACCGGTAATTATTTTAAAGGTAGAGCCTGGCGGATATTCGCCGGAGATGGCTTTATTATCCATCGGGTGATAAGGGTTATCATTGAGCAGCTTCCAGTCTTTTTCAGAGATACCGCCATTAAACAGGTTAGGATTAAAACTAGGCCGGCTGACCATGGCCAAAATTTCACCGTTCTTAGGATTTAACACGACCGCTGCTGCTGCTTTTGCTTTGTTAAACTCAGTTTTCGTCTGCAGATAGGCCAACTGCTCATCAATGGCTGTTTCCGCCGCTTTTTGCACCCGGTAATCAATTGTCAGCACCAGGTTATGACCGGGCAGCGGATCCTTTTTGCCAAGTACCTGTACAGGGCGGCCGCTAACATCAACCTCGACCTGATTGCCGCCGTCTGTTCCCCTAATTTCTTTGTCATATACTTTTTCCAAACCGAATTTACCAACAATGTCACCGGCTTTATAGCCATCCGCTTTCCGCTTTTCCAGCTCAGTTTCATTAATCTCGCTGACATAACCAAAGATATGGGCAGCAAGCTCATTATTAACATAGTTCCTCAACGGTTGAATTTCAATAACCACACCTGGCAATTCAGCCCTGCGCTCTTCGATCTTGGTAACAATATCAGGGCCAAGATCTGTCTTAATACGTATCGGTTCAAAAGAACCGGAGTGCTGTGCTACTTTAGCTTTAATATCACGGACATTCATGTTCAGAATACCGGCTAATTTATCCAGAACCGCATCCGGCACAGGCCCGCTAATCGACAGTAAAGAAACGGTAAACCCTGGGCGGTTGGAAACTAACATGACGCCATTCCGGTCATAAAAAACGCCCCGTGGGGCCATAATCGGAATGAGCCTGATTCGATTACCATCGGCCAGCCGCTCATAATACTGCCCCTGTGCCATTTGCAGATAGCCCAGGCGGCCCACTAACGCAATAAATATAAAAAACATGACAAAACCTAATATTTCAATCCTGCCATTTAATCGCTTAGTAAGCATAATGACCTCTTTCTTAAATATAACCTGTACGCCAATAAGATTCCGCTTGTAGCCACCCAGCTGACAATCGGTCCTGCAATCTTTGAAAGGCTAATATGTATCTAATTAAAATTGGCTGCGGTTACCGAAAGTTATCCGGTAAATTAATCTGTGGACTGGAATACAGAATAAAATATTATAACCTAAGGCTGGCAAAACCTGATTCAGAAAAACAGAAGCCGGTTCAACCTTATATCCCAGTATAAAAAGCAGCGCTTGCATACATGCGCTGTTAAAGAGAGTAGCTATAATAACTGCTAATACAGGCAATAGAATACTTTCTTTAAATACCTTGCGTTCAGCTAAACCAGCAGCATAACCTGTGGCCATCTTAGATAACGTGTTAAGACCAAAAACATTGCCGGAAGCAAAATCCTGCAGCAAGCCGGCAAAAAAAGCTATGCCGACAGCACGCTCCCGGCCGGCCAGCAAACCGGCCGCCATAATAATAATCAAGATGATGTCAGGCTTAATACCTTGGGTAAATATAAGTGGCAGCAAGACCGCCTGAACGGCGATCGTGCCAATCAATAATCCAGCCCAGGCCAATGTTGTCTTCATGGCGTCGTCCCTTTCGCCGGCTGGCCAGAAGCTTGGCCCCCGGCTGCAGACGGCGGTGTTACCGGCTGCGGGACAGGGATCGGTTCGCGTGAGCGGACAATGACTAATACCTCTTCTAGTCTATCAAAATCTACTGCCGGCTTCAAGACAGCATATTTTAACAACCCGCCTTCATCATTAATAATATCTACGACTTCCCCTACTAATACCCCTTTGGGATAAATACCGCCAAAACCGGAGGTAATTATTTTATCACTTTTAATAATATCTGCATCCCGGGCAATATTGACCATATGGGGTGACACCGGACTGGCGCTGCTTCCCTCCACGATACCGGCTACCCGTGATTCGGGGCGCTGCACCAGACACCCCACCGCACTGCGCGGATCTAAAATCAGTTGTACTTTGGCAGCATTGCTGTAGACACTGACAACACTGCCCACAAGTCCCTGGGCAGTTACCACAGGCATATCTTTAGCGATGCCATCAGCAGCTCCACGATTAATCATAATGATACTTGTCCAGGTACCCGGGTCCCGGGCAATAACCTGAGCGGTAACAAAATCAAATTGTGGTGCCCGGTTCTTATAATCAAGCATCGCCCGCAGCCGGCTATTCTCGGCCTGAATTTCAGTAATATTAACGCTGTTTTGGCGCAAATTTTCAATTTCGGCCTTGAGCGTCTGGTTATCCCTGTAAACGGTCATTAGCTGACCGGTAAATGATCCGGTTTGGCGGACACCATAACCCACTTTCATGAGAACGTATTCCACCGGTGTTAGCAGTGTGATTACAACCTGTTCCATAAAAGCAAATTGATATTTCCCCTTGGCTATCGTACCGGCCAGCAAAAAGACGGTAAGTACCGCCACTACAAGGATGACCGTCTTTTTGTGAATGAATCGCACTTTCCGGACTCCTTTCTTATAGAAATGAAACTGAAAATATATTCTTTACCCAAGCTTTTTGGGAGTCATTAACACACGTTTTAATAAGTCAATACTCTCCAGAGCCCCCCCTGTACCTGCGGCCACACAGGATAAAGCATCCTCAGAGATATGTACCGGCATACCGGTTTCCTTATTGAGAAGGATATCAAGCCCCCTTAATAAAGATCCACCACCAGTCATTACAATTCCACGATCCATGATGTCCGAAGCCAGTTCGGGCGGAGTTTTCTCCAGGGTTACCTTAACGGCCTCGATAATTCCTGCCACCGGTTCGCTCAGAGCTAATTGCACCTCGCCGGCTTTAATGGTCAGTGTCTTTGGCAGCCCGGTTACCAGGTCACGTCCCCGGACGTCCATCTGCTCATCGGCTCGTGGCGGAATTGCCGAGCCAATCTTAATTTTCACCTCTTCGGCAGTACGTTCGCCAATCATTAGATTATAAGTGCGTTTTATATATTGAACAATTGCTTCATCCATTTCATCGCCGCCAATACGAATCGACCGGCTGGTAACAATGCCACCGAGGGAAATTACCGCCACCTCAGTTGTCCCGCCCCCGATATCAACAACCATATTGCCTGTAGGCTCATGTACAGGCAGGCCAGCACCAATAGCAGCCGCCATTGGCTCTTCGATTAAATAGGCCTCCCGGGCGCCAGCCTGGATAGTAGCATCAATAACTGCTCGTTTTTCAACCTCCGTAACCCCTGATGGCACCCCGACAATGACTCTGGGCCGGATAAAAGACTTCGAATCCATAGCTTTTCTGATAAAGTATTTGAGCATGGCCTGAGTCACATCAAAGTCGGCAATAACACCGTCTTTAAGCGGCCTGATAGCCACAATATTGCCAGGAGTACGGCCAATCATCTGTTTGGCTTCTTCGCCAACAGCAAGAACTTCCCCGGTGTCACGCTGGATGGCTACTACCGATGGTTCACGAAGAACAATCCCCCGGCCTTTAACGTGCACCAATGTATTGGCAGTCCCCAGATCTATTCCCATGTCGCGCGACAGCGAACTGAAAAAATTAAACATACAATTTTGCCCCTTTCATTAAACAACCTGTTTATATTATTCCCTGTTCTTTAAAACTAACATACTTGCCATCGCCGATTATTACGTGGTCAAGTACTGCGATATTCAGCAAATTGCCTGCTTCCACAAGCTGCTTAGTCAAAGTAATATCTTCCTGACTAGGGGCCGGATCACCGCTTGGATGATTGTGAACTAAGATAACAGCGGCAGCACTATAGATAATGGCCTCCCGGAATAACTCCCGCGGATGAACAATAGAAGCATTCAAACTGCCTACCGAAATAATTGCCCGGGCAATAACATGATTTTTTGTTGATAACAGCAAGGCCATAAAATGCTCTTTTGTCTGATACCGCAGTTCTCCCATCATTAAGCAGGCCGCATCTTTAGGGCTTTTAATTACCGGCCGTTCGCCAGGCTCTTTATAGCTCAATCTACGCCCAAGTTCAATACCGGCTACTACAGTAACGGCTTTAACCAGGCCTATACCTGCTGTTTTGCTAAGTTCCTGCGGGGATATACTGCCAAGGCTGCTCAGATCATATTTAACCAAAAGCTGCTCAGCTAAACGATGAACAGGCAAATTTTTGGTGCCGGTGCGCAACAGGATAGCTAACAACTCCGCATTACTCAGAGCTGCAGTTCCCTTGTCCAACATTTTTTCACGAGGCCGTTCTGGTGCCGGCCGTTCCTTCATCATTAACGGCTTGTCCGTTGTCATAGCAATTCTACTCCGGCTTGGCGCAAAAGATCAGCCAGGGTAGTAAGCGGCAGCCCAACCACATTGTTGTAACAGCCATTAATACTTTCCACCAGCAGCGTCCCCCGTCCCTGGATAGCGTAGGCGCCGGCCTTGTCCAGCGGCTCACCGCTGTCGACATAACGTTTGATTTGTGCTGGCAGCAACGCTTTCATGCGGACAGTAGTAGTATTGAAACCGGTAAAAACCTGCTGTTCCTTGACTACCGCCACCCCGGAAATGACAATATGGTCTCTGCCGGCCAAAGCCGTCAACATCCTTACGGCATCGGCAGAATCTACCGGTTTGCCAAATACTTGTCCATTCAATACGACAATCGTATCAGCCCCAATAATGATATCACCGGGGGTCGCCCGTTGGGCGGCGTCAACAGCTTTATCACGGGCATGGGCAACCGCCAGTTCATGTGGTGGCATATCTTTTGTATTATCTTCTTCAACATCGCTAATGATAATATCAAAATCCAGGCCAATTAACTCTAAAAGCTGTTGTCGCCTAGGTGATGATGATGCCAGAACTATTGCCATGCCGTTAACCTCCCCTAAAAACGCCGGAATAAAATGATGGCTGCTATAATCCCCAATATACTCATTAAATTCGGGTATAACGCAAAGCCGATAACAACTTTGATTACATACAGATTAATGGCTACAGGCGGTAGGTCAAATACAGGAAATGGCTTTATCAGATAGGGAACAACATCAGCAAGCAATGGTATGCCGGCAGCAAGTTCACCCAAAATACCACCAACCACTGCCCCCGTAATCAAAAACAATGTCATTATGCCCATCCCACGGCCATTCGAACTGCTTCTCTTAGTTCCGGTCTTCAACCTAAACCTCCCCGGGATGCTGAAAACTCAGCCCAGTGCATCCCTAGCATTTAATTACAAGCAAATAACCTTCTTGATAAACAAAATCTTATTTATTTTGTAAATCATTATTTTTAATTTGAAACCAGTAACTTGTCGGGGCTTTAGCAAAAAGATAATTGACTGCCAGGCCGGTAAACAGACCTGTAGGTACAGCAAACAGCAATAAGTAGGGTGCATACCACAACAGCCCGGGACTATACACAATGATTGCGGCAATTGTCACCTGAGCCAAATTATGAGCGACTGCCCCGGCCACACTAACACCAACCAGGGAAAAAACGCCGCTATAGTTATTATGGATATGCATCATTATGATAATACTGATGAGCGCCCCGCCCATACTCATGATAAAGGCCGGACCAAACAGCACCCCGCCCAATAAGGAACCAAGCAAAACCCGGATTATAGCAATATAGACAGCTTCCTGCCAGCCAAAAATAACAAGTGCCAGCAGGGAGATTGTATTTGCCAAACCTAATTTCGCACCAGGTACAGGCATCGGTACAGGCAACCAGCCTTCTAAAACATGTAAAGTTGCTGCCATAGCGACCAAAAGCGCCAGCAATACCAGTCGTTTTGTTCTACTCATGCTACCTCACAATATCATCGACATCAGCAGGAACGTCTGATACTACCTTGACGACAACCCGGTAGGGCAAACAGACAATTTGTTGAGGTGACATGCTTATCCAGCCTGAATTGACACAGATTTGATCAGGGCAATCTGCCTCCCTGATCCGTACACGACCGTTATTATATTCAATAATATTATAGCCGTGATCGTCACCAAGGCGAAATTCACCGATATACCCCTGACGCAAAGGAAACGTCTTCACCGTTTGGCCGTTGACGGTAATAACTA
Source organism: Bacillota bacterium (assembly GCA_023388195.1). GTDB lineage: Bacteria > Bacillota > Negativicutes > Sporomusales > Sporomusaceae > Sporomusa. The sequence continues at coordinate 7,068 of JAEWGR010000158.1, read as the reverse complement.
CCGTCTGCCCCTGTCTATTTGCTGCTATGTAGTACATATTTAAGCTAACGCCGGCAAGGGCAATGCCCAATAACACCATAACCAGCCATTTGTCACCTTTTGTCAACATTAATTTGCCACCCTGCCTATATTCTATTATATTTTACATTAAAACACTGTCTAATGCAAACAATACCCAGTTTAACCAACGTGAAAAAACACAGCGAGGAGGGGTTGCCCCTCCTCGCTTACAAACTCTCGTTTTAACTTATGCTACAGTTTCCTCACTGCCTGGAACTACGCCAAGCACAGCCTGTTTGATGGCTTTTGTCGGGCATTTTTCCAAGCAAGCCGGATTGTCGCATTTTTCCATGCATACTTTAGCATCAACCACAGCAACATTGTTATCCATTTTTATTGCCCCATGGGGACACTGTTTCAGACACAGGGTACAGCCAATACACGCGGCCGTACAAGCCTTCTTGGCCACAGCGCCCTTATCGTGGGAATTGCAGTTAACCCGCACATGGGCACCAATTGGCATCATGCCAATTACTTTTTTCGGGCATACTGTTTCACACTTGGCACAACCGGTGCATTTATCAGGATCAATAACCGGCAAACCGTCCGCACTCATTGTCATCGCGCCAAAGGGGCAGGCCCTGACACAGGTGCCCAAGCCCAAACAGCCATATTTACAGCTCTTGGGACCGCCAAATAACAAATTCGCAGCAACGCAGTCCTGTACGCCATGATATTCACTGGCTTTAACAGCCCGCTCATGTGTCCCGGCACATTTTACCTGAGCAATTCGCGGCTCGACAGCAGCTGCCGTTTTTCCGGTCAGATCGCCGACCAGTTTGGCAACAGGATCCTTGCCCGGGGTGCACAGATTAGGCGGTACATCGGGGTTAGTTACCACAGCTTCTGCATAAGCCATGCAACCGGCATAGCCGCACGCCCCGCATTGACCTTTAGGCAGCACATCTTCAACAATGTGAATCAGGGGGTTAACCTCGATAGCCATTTTCTTATTGGCATAAGCCAGAACAAGTCCGAATATTACGCCCAGACTGGTCAAGACCGCCAGTATTATCAGCGAATGTTGAACAACTCCATGCATTTTTTCTCACGCCCTTTCTATTCACCTATAGCGGAATCATACCTGAAAAACCCAGGAATGATAAGGCCAGCATACCTGCCAGCACAAAAGCAATCCCGAGGCCTTGCAGAGTTTTGGGAACATCGGCAAATTGCAGCTTTTCCCGCAGGCTGGCCATAAGAATCAGCGCAAGAGCAAACCCAACTCCTGAACCAAAGGCGTTGACAACACTTTTAATAAACCCGTAGTTTTCCGTGGCATTAATAAGCGGCACACCTAAAATAACACAGTTAGTGGCAATTAATACTAGATAGATGCCCCACATTTCATACAGTGCCGGTGCATATTTCTTAATAGCAATCTCCAAAAACTGTACACAGCAAGCCATGAGTACAACGATCACGACAATTTTCATAAACACCAGATCATAAGGAACAAGCACAAACTGATAGACCAGCCAGGCCAGAGCTGATGACACGGTCAAAATGGAGGCAACGGCCATCCCCATACCAACAGAGGCACTCAAACTCTTAGATACACCAAAGAAAATACATAATCCTAAAAAGCGCGTCAGTACGAAGTTGTTAACAATGGCCGCGCCCATAAACAGGGTAAAATACTCCATTATACAGCTTCACTCCTTTGCCCGGTAAGCTGCGCCGCCTTGGCCCTGGCCGCCGCCTGCTTATCCTGATATTCGCCGATAACATTGAATAACCCAATCATCAGCCCAATTACCAGAAACGCACCCGGCGCAAGAATTATAATCATCGGGCCGTCATAAGTCTGGGGGAATACCTGCATGGCCATAGAAGTACCACCCAAGATTGTACCTGTACCAAATAACTCGCGGAAGGCACCGATGAACAGCATAGCCAGAGCAAACCCTGCTCCCATGCCCAACCCGTCAATAGCTGATGGTATTACACCATTTTTCATGGCAAAAACCTCAGCCCGGGCTAAAATGATGGCAAATACCACCACCAGTTCGAGGTAAAGGCCTAATTCTTTGTAAACGGCCGGGGCATAGGCTTCGAGAACCAAAATTGTTAATGTAACTATGGTAGCAATAATAGTAATAAACATAGGAACCCGGACCTTGGGGTTAATATAATTTTTGACAATCGATACAACAATATTGTTGGCCGTAATAACCGCCATAACGCAAAGTCCCATGCCTAATGCATTAAATACGGTTGAGGTAACCGCCAGGGCCGGGCAAAGGCTTAATGCAAGGCGGAATATGGGGTTCATTTCAAAAATACCCTTTTTAAATATTTCCCAATAGTTCATATTCTCACACCTCACTTCTTCTGGCTGGCCACATATGCGGCAACGGCTTCCACAGCGTCCCGCATGCCTGTCGTTACGGCCCGGGTGGTAATCGTTGCGCCCGTCAGCGCCTGAATATTTTTATCAGTGGGAACCTTGACAACCTCCATGTCCTTGGGATCTTTATTGGCAAACTGCTTCCGGAATTTATCTCCGACCATTTTATCACCCAGACCAGGCGTCTCTGCATGTTTCAGGACCTTAAAATCAATAGCCTTGCCCTCAGTCGTCACACCGGCGAGCATCTCAATCTTACCGGCATAACCCTTGCCACTGGCCGGTACGACATAAGCAATGACCTTACCGCCCTTAATCGCTTGAAACCAGCCGTCTTTTCCATCCACCGCCTTAAACGACTCGGCATCCTTCACAAGTTCTTTCATCGCATCGTTTTTGGCTTTGACGCGCTGCTGCTCTGCAACCGGTTCGGTAATCGCATAGGCGCCGGCAATTATGACCCCGGAAATAAAGCAGGTCAAAGCCAGACTTAACGTAATCTTAAAGATGCCATTGTTGTTATCGTCATGTCCGTGTGCATCATGTGACATTGGTATTACCTCCTTGCCCCAAATTTTGCAGGCTTAACCAAAAGGTCAATCAGCGGCGTTACGCAGTTCATAAGCAAAATGGCATAGCAAACCCCTTCAGGATAACCACCCAATAAACGAATTAGTACGGTAAGACAGCCGGCGCCGACAGCAAAAATGATTTGACCTTTAACCGTAATCGGAATCGTTACCATGTCGGTAGCCATATAAAATGCACCCAGGATAAGTCCGCCTGACATCATGTGCAGGATTGGGTCCTGACCAAATACCGCAGTTAAAATCCCAACCGTGCCAATCATAAATACAGGAATCTGCCATTTGATATAGCCGCGGTAAATAAGAAACAGACCACCCAGAATTAAAAGCAGGGCTGAGGTCTCCCCCATGCTGCCGCTGCGGGAACCCAAAAAGAGGGCTTTATACATTTCCATCTTGTCGCCAAAAATGGCAACAAGCTTTTCATAGCCTTGCAATTTTAAGATGCCAAGCGGAGTTGCCGAAGTAACCCCATCCAGCTTGCTGGACATTTCCGGCCAGGTAGTCATAGCTACCGGCCATGAGGCCAGCAAAATCGCCCGGCCGACAAGTGCCGGATTGAAGATGTTGTAGCCAAGGCCCCCCATGGTGTGTTTGGCTATACCAATAGCAGCCACAGTACCAAATACCGGCATATACCAGGGTAAGGTGGCCGGAATGTTCATCGCCAGCAGCAGGCCTGTCAGAAAAGCACTGCCATCGCTGACAGTAACCGGTTTGTTCTGCCATTTTTGAATAAGATATTCAGTTACCATGGCAAAAACAATACACAGTATCATTGTCGTTAACGCCGGCATACCAAAACGGTATACTGAAAAAAGAGCAGCCGGTGCTAATGCCAGATTAACGGTCCACATAATTTTAGCAATTGATTCATCGCACCTGATGTGCGGTGATGCCGAAACTGTCAGCGTCCCTACGTCAAGTTTTACTTCTGCGCTCATGCCGCCCACCTCCTATTTCTTTTGTGCAGCCGCTGCTGCATTTTGTGCTTTGGCTAATTTAACATAATGGACAATGTTACGTTTTGCCGGACAGACATATACGCAGGAACCACACTCGACACAGTCAAGCAGGTCATATTCTTCCTTAGCCTTGGCATACACACCGCGCTCACCGAGAATACTCAGCATACTTGGCACAAGTCCCATCGGACAGGCATCTACACAGCGGCCACAGCGGATACAGGGTTGTTCGGGGCCAATATTGACATCAGCAGCATTAAGTGCCAAAATTCCCGATGTGCCTTTAATCACAGGCACATCCAGGGTCCGCTGCGCCATTCCCATCATCGGTCCGCCCATAATTACCTTGACCGGCTGATCCTTAAAACCACCACACATGGCGACGGCCTGAGCAAAGGTTGCACCGATTCTCAACAAGATGTTTTTAGGCTCGGCAATGGCTCCGCCGGTAACGGTAGCTACCCGCTCAATGAGGGGTAATCCCTTTTCAGCAGCATCGGCGATCGCCACCAGAGTGCCCACATTTTGAACAACAGCACCGACGTCCATCGGCAGTCCGCCAGAGGGAACCTCCCTGTCAAGAATTACTTTAATCAGGGTTTTCTCAGCGCCTTGCGGGTATTTGGTTTTAAGCGCTACGACTTCAATGCCGGAGCCAGTACAGGCTTTACGCATAGTTTCAATAGCATCAGGCTTGTTTTCCTCAATGCCGATATACCCTTTATTTACGCCAAGAATCTTCATGGCAATCTTCATACCGGTAATAATACGGTCGGTTTGTTCGAGCATAACTCGATGGTCGGCAGTCAGGTACGGCTCGCATTCTGCCCCGTTTAAAATAAAGGAATCAATCGGTTTCTCTGCCGGCGGCGACATTTTTACATGGGTTGGGAAAGTAGCCCCGCCCATGCCCACAATACCGGCTAACCGGACAATTTCTTTAAGTTCCTTAGTATCAAGTGCCTGCCAGTCGCGGTTTAGCGGTAAGCCCGCAATCCACTCATCCTGACCGTCACTTTCAATGACAACTGCCTGGCAAGTGCCAAAAACCGGATGAGGATATTCGGCAATCTCCACTACTTTACCTGAAGTTGAGGCATGAATCGGACTGGCGACAAAGGCTTGAGCCTCAGCAACTACCTGTCCTTTCTTAACTAACTCGCCCACCTTGACTACTGGTGCGCAAGGTGCGCCCAGATGCTGCCTGGTAGGAATGATGACTTTCTGTGGTAACGGCGCAACTTCTATCTGCTTGGCAGCCGTATACCTTTTGCGGTCATTGGGATGTACTCCCCCGCGAAAGCTTTTTGCCATATTTTCACTCCTTTTGCTTAGTGCAGTGTAATCGCTATGATAACCTTACCTATGACAAAATACGGATAATTACCGGTTTCATCCTGTCATTAGCTCTGGCATTGCGATCATAATACCTGACATACATAATGGACAAACCAAAAGCTATAAATCCACCATCTATCTGATACCACAGTGGGTCTGCCACCTGTTGGGACAAGGCCAGATACGTACCGGCAATGGCACCGGCCGCGGCAGCAATAAGCGGCAGCATATACACAACAAAAGCGGCTCTGAGCATATTGCTTTCCTTAAAGCCAAGAACTACCCGCTGGCCCCGTTGTGCGCCTACCGGATTGAGGGCATCCACCACAATAGCCGTATTGCCCGGGCAATTACCGCAGTTTTCACAGTCACTGTGACGGCTGGCCTTTACTTTCGCCATTCCCTCCGAGACTTCGACAACGATACCTTCCTGCTCCTTTTCCAAACTAATTCCCCCCCTTTGAGGACTGGTACTGCAAATGTGCCATCGATTTTGAAAGAATGGAGTACTAAATATTAAATAAGAATTTTTTGTTGAAAACGGATTATATATTCGCGCAAAATAGAAAATTACCTTCAATTTGAATTAAATTACTTTTTTCACTTTTTTGAAAACCAGCTGTCCGTATATTGCAAAAATTCTAACTGTAATAATTACAATACCAGATTTTTTTAAAAATTACTATAGTTTTTTTGTGAAATTTTGTACAAATTATATTAAACTTACACATTTGTTAAAAAAAATCTTTCCAGGTAAACAGATTGTAATGTTTATCCGGAAAGATCTTATAGGCATTTTATTATTATTAGGTTTATAATTCTTATATTTAATTCTGCTCTTTACTTAATACATCTCGGATAATTTGTTCTTCGGGCATAACTTTTTCCGGCAATTTTGCCTGCAATGCAGCCAGCAGTTTACCGCTTGGTTTAAAATAAAAACGCCGGTTCTGTGATTTCCCCTTATTCCCCTGCACCGTATAGGCTAATGTCCATACATCCCGCCCGTCCAATGCGGAGTTAAAGCGATAAGTGCGCCGGAATTTAAGAACGCCTATTAATTGAGGTTTATAACGGTAAACCCCAAAAATACTGCCATAGGGTACCTCATGAATCACAGTTCCTAACAAACCGCGTTTAATAAGCCGGAAGACCTTTTTATCCATTTCATAAGTATATTTAGCCGACATCCGCTCCACAAGCACAAATAAAACCAGTACGCCGGCCATTAATTCTAAAGGTTGAAATATATTAAGAGCCAACCATTTATAAAGTGTAAAAATAACAAGAGCGGCAAAAGCCGCAACGGCGATTACCATAACAATAACATTCTTTTTGCGGGCTTCCGATTCTACTACTATTTTCTCCAATTAACTGCATCCTCCATAATTCCATTTCTACATACTAACTGCTTCTTAGCCAAGGAAATGTATAGTTACACAACCTAGGTTGTTTTATTCGCTTACGTAGGGTCAAAATCCTGTATACTGAATCCAAAAATGATGATTTACTGTTACTATATTTCGTTCAGGAAGATTAATATCATAATATATTAGCAATATTTTTCATGGAACCGGCGGAATATAAGAACCCTCAGGATGCTGGCAGAAGCCGCCTGTGCCCCTTTGGGTATAGGCGTTCTTACTTGTGTTCAGACAGATTTAGCTAATCAGGTTAAAAATAATAGACCGGGTATCAGCCCGGCCTATTATCTCATATTGGTTACAGACCAAGTATGCCAAAGAATATATAGCAAACGATACCGCTG
>JAEWGR010000152.1 GCA_023388195.1 Bacillota bacterium | reverse complement strand
GGGCAATACTGGTCCCCCAGCGGGCCGTGCAGCAGGTATTGGATAAATCGCTGGTTATGGTTGTCAATACAGAAAACCAAGCAGAACCACGTTCGGTCATCCTGGGGGAAAAGGTGGGCAGTTACTACCTTGTCAAGGAAGGCTTGACAGTGAATGATACAGTTGTTGTCGAAGGACTGACAAAGGTGCAGGAAGGAGCAGCGCTTGATGTGACTGTCGTCACGCCGGCCGAGTTGGCGTTATCGATTAACTCATAGGAGGTTTACACAATTGTGGCAAGATTTTTTATAGAGCGGCCAATTTTTGCAATTGTTATTTCCATTATGATTGTAGTAGCAGGAACGATTGCCGGGCTGAATCTCCCCATTGCCCAGTACCCGCAAATCCAGCCGCCGACTGTCTCGGTATCGGCAGCCTATATTGGAGCCAACGCCGAGGTGGTCAACCAGACGGTAGCTCAGGTTCTGGAAGAGCAGATAAATGGCGTACAGGGTATGAACTATATGAGTTCCAATGCCGATGACTCAGGCGCCTACAGTCTGGAGGTTGTCTTTGATTTGGGAGTCGATGGTGATATTGCTGCCGTTAAGATACAGAACAGTGTTGCCCAGGCTAATGCCTCTCTACCGGCCGAGGTAACCGCGGCCGGCATCACCACCAGAAAAGCATCGTCCGATATGGCTATGATGTTGAGTTTTTATTCACCCAAGGGCACTTATGACAATACATTTTTGACTAATTATTTCAATGTTTACTTGAAGGACGTTGTTAAGCGGGTCAATGGTGTTGGTGACATCATGGTCCTGGGGGCAGATTTTTCCCGGCGCATCTGGATTAATCCCGATCGTATGGCCGAACTGGGGTTAACGGTAACTGACGTGATTGAGGCCGTCAAGGAACAGAATGTACAGGCACCGGCCGGTACAATTGGTGCCATGCCTGTACCCAAAAAACAGGAGTTTCAATATCCGGCGAGAGTACAGGGGCGTTTAACCAGTATCGCCGATTTTGAAAATATTATTGTGAAAGCCCAGTCCAATGGCTCGTTCATTTATCTGAAAGATATTGCGCGCATTGAGAATGGCGGCAAAGACTTAAATTATTCCGCAAAACAGGATGGAGCCAATACGGTTGCGGTGGGCATTCAACTGACCAGTGATGCCAACACAATGAATACCATTAAAGGGGTAAAACAGGCGGTAGCAGCGGCGGCAGCCGATTTTCCGCCGGATATGAAATACCGGTCTGTTTTTGATAATACCGATTATATTTCGGAATCCATGACAGAGGTAGTTAAAACCTTCCTGGAAGCGATGGCCCTGGTTATGATCATTGTGTTTGTTTTTCTGCAAAGCTGGCGGGCAACCCTGATCCCGATGCTGGCTGTTCCTGTATCGTTAATTGGCACGTTTGGCGCCTTTATCCTACTTGGTTTTACAATCAACACGCTGACCCTGTTTGCGATGGTGCTGGCGATTGGCCTGGTTGTTGATGATGCCATTGTCGTTATTGAAGCTGTCGAGCATCATATCCGCTACAATAAACTAACACCGGTTGAGGCCACAAAACGGGCCCTGGATGAAGTGGCGGGGCCGGTTATTGCCATTGCTTTTGTGCTGGCTGCCGTATTTGTCCCGGTTGCTTTTATCGGGGGTATGGTGGGCATTCTCTACCGCCAGTTTGCTTTAACGATAGCGGTATCGATGGCTTTATCCGCTTTTGTGGCCTTGTCCCTGACCCCGGCACTGTGCGCCCTGTTGTTAAAACCCCAGACAGAGCAGGACCAGGGCCGTATCTTAGGCAAGCTGTTCAGCAAATTTAATGACTGGTTTGCCCGGACCACCAAAGCGTATAGTGACACGGTGAAAGCATTAATCACCAAAGCAAAATACGGTTGTATTTTTTTGTTAATCATGCTGGTGGGAACCGTGTATTTATACAAAATCGTCCCGACAACGTTTATACCTGATGAGGATCAGGGCTTTTTTGCAACGGTTGTCAATCTGCAGGAAGGTGCCAGTATGAACAGGACCCAAGTGGTAACCGACCGGCTGGCTGCCGACATCAGAGAACTGTCAGGTGTCAATCAGGTCATTTCCGTTGTCGGTTTTGATATGTTGGGAAATGGCATTAAAGCCAATACGGCCGTCCTGTTTGTTGGCCTTGAACCGTGGAGCAGCCGCAAGGACCCGGCAACCCAGCTCGATGCCATTATCGGTCAGGTTCAGGGCAAAGCAGACTTGTTTCCGGAGGCTTCGATCATGGCCTTTAACATACCGGCGCTGCCCGGTTTGGGCATGGTCGGCGGCCTGACGATGGTACTGCAGGATATATCCGGCCACAGCAAGGAAGAACTGGATGATATTACTAAAAAGTTTATCCTTGCCGCCAATCAGCTGCCGGAAGTGACGGCGGTATATTCAACCTATAAAAGTGATTCTCCCGGCTATGAATTTGAGGTTGACCGGGAAAAGGTAAAAAATATGGGTATCGCGTTAAATGATGTCTTCACGGCATTGCAAGTCAATTTTGGCGGCACCCAGGTCAATGACTTCAACATGTTTAACCGCACCTACAAAGTGGTTATGCAGGCCGATACGATGTTTCGCAATGAAGCAGACATGACGCGTTTTATTTATGTCCGGTCGGCCAACGGCACCATGGTCCCGCTGGATACCTTGTTGACGCCGAAACTAACTACAGGCCCGTCCATTATTTCCCGGTTTAATGCTGCGCGCAGCATTCAGATCAACGGCTCTGTCGGCGAAGGCTACAGTTCAGGGCAAGCCATCGCGGCCATGGAGAAGCTGGCCAAGGAAACACTGCCGGCCGGGTTTAATGTGGAATGGACCGGGCAAAGCCGGGAGGAAAAGAAAGCAGGCAGCACAACCATGCAGATTCTGGCGCTGGCCCTGGTATTTGTCTTTTTATGCCTGGCGGCGCTGTATGAGAGCTGGAGTATTCCGTATGCGGTCATGCTTTCGGTACCAACCGGCATTTTTGGGGCATTATTGTCTCAATATGCTATGAGTCTGCAAAACAGTGTCTATATGCAGATTGGGGTCATTATGCTCATCGGGTTAGCAGCCAAGAACGCTATTTTGATCGTCGAATTTGCTAAAGTCAGGGTGGATAAAGGGATGGACCCGGTTCAAGCCGCGATGGAAGCTGCCGCCCTGCGGCTGCGGCCGATTCTCATGACCTCTTTTGCTTTTATTATTGGCTGCCTGCCATTGGCGCTGGCCAGCGGCGCCGGTGCCGGCGCCAGGCAGGCGATGGGGACCGCGGTTGTTGGCGGGATGACAATTGCTACGGCTTTTGGCATTTTTCTCATCCCCGTATTATTTGTGGTTGTGGAATGGATTGTTGCTAAAGTGTCGGGCCAGAAAAAGAAAGCAGCCGGCTGCTCCGGTTGATACTCTATTATGCGAAGACCAGCTCACCTGACTGCGGTTAGGTGAGCTGTCTGTATTCCGCGTTGCTGACTGGATTATGGGCTTAGCAAAAGTAGAACCCAGCACGAAGAGGAGGATCAGGTTGAACGATATAACGGTCAGGCAAAATTTGTGGAACAAAAATTTTATTGTTCTGGCTTTATCAAATTTACTGCTATTTATGGTTTTTGATATGTTAATGCCCACATTGCCGGTTTTCATTGCTAAGAATGGCGGCACCAGTTCACAAATCGGTTTTATTATGGGGGCATTTACTTTCTCGGCGATATGTATCCGTGTGCTCACCGGCAATTGGGGACAAAGATTTAATCAAAAAACACAGCTCGTTTTAGGAGTCGCCGCTTGTATGGTGGCTACAGCCTGTTATTATTGGAGTACCTCCAGTCTGGGCACATTAGCCATCCGCCTGCTGCATGGCTTAGGATTTGGTGTGGCCACTACGTTATATGCGACCTTTGCGGCTGCCTTTATTCCGGCAGGCCGACGGGGGGAAGGGCTTGGCTATTTCGGAGTTGGTGAAACAATTGGTATTTCCGTCGGGCCTTTTGTGGGTATCTGGCTTATGGAGCAGCATGGTTTTGACAGTGTATTTGGCGTGGGTGCACTCATTTTACTATTCGCTGTTTTCATTACCTGGACAGTTGCCAGTCCGGCGGCAATTGAGGAAGTCAGTCCGGCCCGGCGGGAAATAGAGCAAAAGCACTCGGTGCTTGCTGTATTTATAGAGAAACGCGTATTGCTGCAGTCTGGTCT
>JAEWGR010000109.1 GCA_023388195.1 Bacillota bacterium | reverse complement strand
CTTCTCTCTCCCGTTGTTGTACGGTTGTTGTAGAAATAAAAAAGCTTTCCGGAACTAAGTCCGGAAAGCCACGATTTCTTCTGGTGACCCACGAAGGAATCGAACCTTCAACCTACTGATTAAGAGTCAGTTGCTCTGCCAGTTGAGCTAGTGAGTCGAATGGCTAGGGCGGCAGGACTTGAACCTACGAATGCGGGAGTCAGAGTCCCGTGCCTTACCAGCTTGGCTACGCCCCAATAAAAACTTGCAACGCTTAACGTCACAATTGACATTATACAACACCTATTAGCAATTTGTCAAATGAAAAAATACGAATTTTATTCGCCAGGCCAGGTTATGCCGTAATTGCCTTCTCAGCGTTTTCTGCACCAGAATTATTATTAACCCATTTACCGCATTGTTTGCAGCAAACTGTAGCTTCGGGCAATGCCCAAGCCAGTACTTTGCCGCACTTGTCACACTTAAATGGAACTAACAGCGGCTGTGCTTGATTATTCATTGTAACACCCCTCTTCTTGGCCAGCTTGTCCATTACCTTTTATTTCCATATAAAGACTGATATTCCTGCCACGTAAAATAAATATTTATATTGCTATTAAAAACCGGCCGGCTCAGCTTCGCCTCAAACAGCATGTTAGCCCAAAACACTTCTAAAATTAAATAGGAGTGTTCTGGGCTATTGAAACATCGCAGCTTTGCGTTTCTCCTCACATGACTAACACATTATTGTTTGGCTTTCAAATTCAAAACAGCATTCATGCTGCCGGTACGATAACCCGATAAATCCAGAGTGACATAGGTAAAGCCCAGTTTGCGCAGTTCTTCGTTAATTAATGTCGCTTTCTCCGGATCAGCCAATATAGGGATATCGGCAGGCGACACCTCAATGCGGGCCAGATTGTCGTGATGCCGAACCCGGATCTGCCCACTACAGAATTGTTTTACATACGCTTCCGCCAGCTCAATCTGCTTCAGCCGTTCGGCTGTAATCGGCAAGCCGTAAGCAACGCGGGAGGACAGACAGGCGGCACTGGGTTTGTTCCAGGTAGGCACACCCCATTCACGGGACAAGGTCCGGATTTCATCCTTGGTTAGACCTGCCTCCAGCAAGGGACTGCGAACGCCGGCCAGTTCATCAACAGCCCGCATACCTGGCCGGTAATCTGATTGATCGTCGGCATTTGAGCCTTCCAGCACCCAGGCGATCGCCTGCTCGTCAGCCCACTGCCGCAGAGCATCAAAGCGTTCTTTTTTACAATAATAGCAACGATCCGGGGTATTGGCCACAAAATCCTCACTGACCAGTTCGCTGATATGCAAAAGCACATGGCGAATGCCGATCTGCTGGGCAATAGTGATTGCCTCCTGCCGCTCCGATTCTGGCAACGTCTCTGAATACGCAGTCACAGCCACAGCTTTATCCCCCAGGGCCCGCTGCGCCGCTGCTGCTAAGAAACTGCTGTCAACGCCACCTGAGAATGCAACAATCACAGTACCCATTTCTTTTAACATCTGTGTTAGATTGTCCAATTTTTCGTTAAGCTGCACCATAGTCCCTCCTATATCGCTAACTCTTAAATACTATAGTCATTACTAACGGCATGAACCAACTCAAATTCCTGAAAAACCTGCTGCCGGTAGGCAACAAGACCGGCGTCACCCCGGTTGCACGGCCTGGGCAGCTTAATATCAATAATTCGCTGAATCCGCCCCGGATTAGGGGTCATGATAGCAAGCCGCTGGGCCAGGTATACAGCCTCATCAATATCATGGGTGACAAATATAATCGTAGGTTTCTTTTCCAGCCAAATCCTTAGTACCTCATCCTGAAGCCGGTAGCGGGTAAACGCATCCAGGGCAGCAAAAGGTTCATCCATAAAAATGATGTCAGGCTCGACGGCCAGTGCTCTGGCGATAGCCACCCGCTGCTTCATACTACCGGAGAGCTGTCCGGGAAAACTCCGGGAAAACTGAGTTAAACCCACTAATTCCAGATATTCTTCCGCCTTTTCTTGCGCTGCCTTCTTATTCATTCCCTTGGCCTCAAGGCCAAAGACAACATTGCCGAGAACATTCCGCCAGGGGAACAGTCCATAGTCCTGAAATATAGTAATGTGCTTGGGGTCAGGACGGCTGACAGGCAAGCCGTCGATTGTCAGAGTACCTTGTGTGGGTTTCTCAAACCCCGCCATCAGGTTCATCAGGGTTGTCTTGCCGCAACCGCTTGGCCCCAGCAGGCATAGGAACTCGCCTGCGGCTATCTCCAGATTAACGTCGACAAGTACATCAAGTGATTGTCCCTGTGGATCCTGAAAGCTTTTGCATAAATTATTTATTTCAATCTTCGCCAAGCGATCACCTCCTTTAGCCTACTCCCCATTTGCGATTAATTTCTTTTTCGGCCCAGCCAATCATGGTATTAATGAGAAGTCCAAGCAGGCCGACAACCAGCATACCGCCCATAATCCAGTCTGTCCGCAAAAAGTTACGGGAATCAACGATTAAGTAACCAAGCCCGGATTGGGCGCCCAGCATCTCGCCGGCCACCAAATGAATCCAGGCAACACCAATGGCAATATTCAGCCCGATCATGATATAGGGAAAGGCTGCAGGGATAACAATTTTAGTAAACAGCATGGTTTTGCTGACACCAAAATTTTGGGCAACTTTTAAATATACAGGATCAATTTTTCTCACAGCACTAATGGTCGACAACAAAATAGGAAAAAGGGCCGATAAGAAAATGATAAAGATTGCCGGGGCATTACCAACGCCAAACCATAACACAGCCAACGGAAACCAGGCAATCGGAGAAATTGGCCGCAGGATTTGCAGGATAGGCCCCAGTGCCTGGAGTGAATAGGTGTGCCAGCCCAGGAATAGGCCAAGCGGCACGGCGACAAGCAGCGCCAGGCTATAGGAGATAGTAAATCTAATTAAGCTAACCTGGATATGTTCCCATAATACACCGGTTTCAGCCAATTCTTTTAAGCCGGCAAAAACTGTCATGGGCCCTGGCAACTGTTCAGGCGTATAAAAGCCGGCAACAGCCTGCCATAGGCCGAGAAAAGCGGCAATAGCCAGCCATGGCAAAACAGCAGCTCTGTTCAGGGTCTTTGTCTGCATAGTCAGGTCACACCCCAAAAGCCTTTTTGGCAAACCGGTCATCGATATATTGGGCTAAATCAATTTTGTCTTTGGTAATCCCGAATTGAACCAAATAATCCTGGGTGGCAGTAAAGTCTTTCAGATCGGGAACAAGATTATCAAAGGTGATCCGGCCTTTAGGGTTTGTCAGCACATGCTCAATAACTTCCTGTTTTTGTCCCAGATATTTAAGTGACAATTTCGCCGCTTCCTGCGGGTTGCCGTCAATAAATTTAGCTGCTTTAGCCAAGCCGCCTACCAATTCCTCAACCGCCTCAGGGTTTTTCTGAATTAATTCTTCCTGTATATTGAGAACGCAGCAGATATGATCATGCCAAATATCTTTGCTTAAAACCAGGACTTTACCGACTTTTTGCATCTCGGCTTGTCCGCCAAAAGGTTCGGCAACAATAAAGGCGTCAATTTTACCGGTCGACAGGGCGTTAACCATCTCCGGCGGTGACATGTCCAGAAATTTTACATCCGCATTTGGATTAATGCCTTTTTCAGTCAGCAGTTTCTGTATGAGGATGTTATGGGTCGAGAATTTGCTGGGAATCGCAATTGTCTTACCTTTTAAGTCCTCAATCCGGTTAAGCTCCGGAACATTTTTCGCTGTCAATACCGAGCCATTACGGTGTCCTAAGAATACGGCCTTAACCGGCACACCCTTTTGCCGCAGGCTCATGCCAATAGGAGTTAAGGCAAATGCGCCCTGAATGGCACCGCCTTTGAGAGCCTCCGCCAGTTCCGCCCAGCCGGAAAATTTGACAGGCTCCAGCACAAATTGACGAAACTCGGTCTGACCATGGGCAATCATCGTCAGATGATCGGTGATAGGCAAGTAGCCTACTTTGATGGTTGGTTTGGTTTTAGACGCTGTGGAATTGGCCCCGTTCTGTCCGCTGGTGCCGCATCCGGCAAGGCTTAAACCACCGGCAAGGCCCACTGCCATAAAGACACTTTTCTTTATAAAATCTCTGCGATTCATTGTTTACCCCCTAATTTATCGGCCATCCCAGCCTAATTTATTTCGCCTGTCCTGAAGATCCTCAACAATTTTTTGCCCCAATCCTTTGGGATCTGTTACTACTACCATGACAGAGCCAATCAAATCCTGCGTATCTTTGCCAAAGAAATTGGCTACTTTATCGGAACCCTGTACCGGAGCCTGGATGCAATGGTAAGAGTTCAAACCCATTAACCGGAAGCTCAAGGCTGCCCCCACACCTTTTTCATTGGACCATTCCGGGCTGGCAAAAGCAACCGGCATGCGGGTGAGTGGTTGTCCGCTCTTGTCGGCAAGGGCCCTAAACAGGCCGGAAGCCCTGGCATTATCAAGACACTCTCCCATATGCCACACGGGGGGTAGTTTTTTCGCCCCTAACACCTCATTAAGTCCGGGTCCTGCTTTAGCCAATGCTTTTTGACTGCAATAGCCCAGCTTCAACAGCGGGAAGGAGGCACAGCCATTCGTAAGAACAATAATATCATTGGCCAGCAAAATGTCAGCTACCTGGAGGATTGCCTGCTCGTAAACAACCTTAGGATTGTTACAGCCGACAAGATTGACAATGCCTTTAATCTTACCGCTTTTAAGCAAGGCTGCCAGTTCGTCCAGGCTGCCAAATGCCTGGGTTATATTTTCTACCGAGAAGCCAACCTCAGCCTCGATACTGACTTCAGGGATGTAAACATTCTCTTTCTGCCGTGCGGGGTAATTCCGGATAGCAAGTCTGACAATGTCTTTGGCTTGATCCAGTATCTGATCCATATTAGAATGCTGATGGTCAAAGGCCATATGAATTGCCCCCGGCAGACGGCAGGAATCGCTGGTTGTTATTACTTTGGTATGGAAGCAGGCGGCTACATCCATAATGGCCGGATAGATATCCTGTAAATCAGCAACCCATGCATCAAGTGCCCCTGTACCCATAATGAGTTCGGCCCCCAGCGAGTTGCTCAAAGGATGAACCTCACCATAGCGGTACAGCGAGGATAAACCGGAGCAGCAGATGCCATAGAGGCGGATGCCGGCAGCGCCCGCTGCTTTAGCCAGATCAACAAGCTCCTGATCCCGGCTGGCCTGGACCAACGCCGAAGGCAGCACCGGCGAGTGACCATGCAAAGCGATATTAACATACTCTTCTTTAATAGAAGCAAAGTTTGTCTCGATTTGGCTGCGTTTGGGTGGTCCATAGAGACAATCGGCGGCAATCGAAGGGCCAACCACACTGTTCCAGGAAAAAGCCAGCCCACAGCGCAGCAGTTGCTTCATCAGGTTCTCCCAGTCGCCATCGGTGCCGGTGCCGGTCCGGTGTAAGGCTTCAAACACCTCATGATAGGAGCTGATAGGAATAATATCGAGTTTGGACCAGGTCTCCACCCGCTCCGGCGGCGCCATAGCGGTAATGGTCCGGTGGGTAGACGGCACGGCCCGGGACATATCCTCAAGCAGCAGGTCAGCAAGGGTTTCCGCCAGTTCGGCGATCGTTTTTCCCTCCTGGTAAATCCCGAACGCTTTTGCTGTTGCCAGAACCTTTTCCGGCCCCAGCAGCGGTAAGGACACTTCACCGCCGGCCGCTTTTTTGAGAGTAAGAAGAACCTCCCGCCCCCGTGCCCCATGGGCCGCCACCCCAGCTGCCACCCAGCGCAACATATTGCGGGCTACAATGACATGGGCATCGGCACCACAAACGCCTTTGGGACTTTTCTCAGTAATCCGGCATGGTCCCATATTACAAATCCGGCAGCAGGTACCTGCCAAGCCAAAGGAACAATGTGGTTTTTGCGCATCAAACCGGTCAAACGCGGTGGGGATACCGGCTGCATCCAGATGCGTAAGCATCGCCCTGACACCGGGGTCCGGTGTTTGTTCCATTACTTGCTGTTTAGACGGAAAAGTTTTGCGATACTCATTAACATTCTCAAAGCTCATGTGTACCCCCTATAAATTATCAATTATGGTAGTAGAAGGGCTCCTTCAGCCAAGAAAGGAGCCCATTATGACAGAACGGTCGCTATGTATTTGTCAGTACAAATACTAGCATCAGCCATAAATCCTGTCAATATATACGCAATACTATATCTATACCTGCTTTTAGCACAATTGACCAGGCGACCGCAGCAGCCTGCGTATGATTCAGTAAATACCGCCCGCTTGCACCAAGGGTTGATAAGAAAAGACCCGGCTTGTGACAGTCCTTTAGGACGCCGGCGGAAGCCGCTGTGCCCTTGGGGTAGATTAAAGAAAAAAGGCCAAGGACGCTCTGGAAGCGAACTTAGCCTTCAGACTTACTGACAAGCTAATCGGATACTAGTTCAGATCTTACCATCACGAAGATTATTTAACTGCTGCAAAAGCCTGTTCCAGATCATCGATGATATCCTGCACATCCTCAATCCCAACAGACAACCGCACCATATCGTCCGAAACACCGGCAGCTGTCAGCTGTTCAGCACTCAGCTGCGAGTGGGTGGTACTGGCAGGATGAATAACCAGTGACTTGGAGTCACCAACATTCGCTAATAAAGAGAACAACTTAAGGCTGTTGATAAATGTTCTGCCGGCCTCTAAACCGCCTTTGATGCCAAATGTCAGGATAGCGCCGGCCCCTTTAGGCAGATATTTTTGGGCCAGTTTATGATCAGGGTGATTGGCAAGCCCTGGATAGCTCACCCAGGAGACGAGCTCATGTTTGGCAAGATATTCAGCCACGGCTTGCGCATTTTGGCTGTGGCGCTCCATGCGCAAATGCAAGGTCTCCAGGCCCTGCAGGAATGCAAAACTGTTAAATGGACTAACGCAGCCGCCTAAATCCCGTAAGATTTGCACGCGAAGCCGGATAATAAAGGCGAGTGGTCCTAGGGCAGCGGTATAACTTAGGTCATGATAGCTCGGATCCGGTTCGGACAGCAGCGGAAATTTGCCGTTAGCCCAATTGAATTTGCCGCTGTCAACAACAACACCGCCCATCGATGTGCCATGACCGCCAATAAATTTGGTTGCCGAGTGAATTACGATGTCAGCGCCAAAGTCGATTGGCCGGCAAAGGTACGGGGTGGCAAAGGTACTGTCAATAATGAGCGGAATCCCGTTATTGTGAGCAATCGCAGCCACACTTTCGATATCCAGAACATCTATTTTAGGATTACCAATTGTCTCAGCATAGAGAGCCTTGGTTTTAGGAGTAATTGCCTTTGCAAAGTTCTCAGGATCACTGGGGTCAACAAAAGTCACCTTGATACCCAGCCGCGGCAGGGTATAGGCAAACATATTATATGTACCGCCATACAAAGTGGACGAACTGACGATTTCGTCACCGGCCTGGGCAATATTGAAAATGGCCGCACTGATAGCCGCATGGCCTGACGAAAAAGCCAGAGCCCCCACGCCGCCTTCCAGGGCTGCAATCCTTTTCTCAAATACATCGGTAGTCGGATTCATCAGCCGGGTATAAATATTGCCAAATTCTTTCAGGCCAAACAGGTTAGCAGCATGGTCGGCATCACGGAAATTATAGGACGTTGTTTGATAGATGGGAACCGCCCGGGAGCCGGTAGTAGGATCAGGCTCCTGCCCGCCATGAACAGCCAGTGTGTTAAATTTCAGGTTTTCAGGTAACGCCATTTTGTTGACCTCCTATATATTTGTTAGTTTCCGGGCATTATAAAAGGCCCAAAGAATCGCTTATTAGAGCAATTCCTGGGCCTTTAGTCTGTCTAATCAGCCTGTGGACAAAAACCTGTAATGTTGTAACACGATAGTACCATATTCCAAACAATATTGTCAATAAAAAATGGACTAGAACAAAAAAATACTCCTGATTTTCATATTATCCGGCAAGGAGCTTGTATCACCGCCATTTAACCAGGCCACCGGCATTGTTTCCGGACTGATATCCAGCTCATAGTGCATTTTATTGCCATAGGCCACAGCGTACAGCGAATCCGTATACTCAATTGAACTGATGCCGCCAGCCTGTCTCAGGTCGCCCAGTGTGGAGTCCACGCCAACGCCGCCGGCAGTTTTGTATCGCTTGTCAAACAGCCGGATTGCCGTAATAATCTGATCCGGCCGGTCTTTAACCTGGGCAACGAAAGCGGTCAACGACGGTAGTTCCCTGCCCTGATCATACACCCGCAGAACCTTATACATTCTGCCGCCAAAATAGGCTTCCCCCGCCATGACATCCTGCGTGCCGAAACGTTGATACAGACTCTCCGCCGAATCTCCCACCTTGATATTGCCGGCATAACCGGAGGCTAAAATAAATTCCCCCGGCGGCGTAGCAGCTGCTGTTACTGCCCCGGCACTGCTCCGGCCGGTGGCAGTCGCCGTTGGGGTTACTTGAATCATTGGTTTGGGCTTGGCTGGAAGCTGATTTTTATTTGCGTCTTTGCCGGCCGCTGCCGGTTGTTCCGTTTTGACTGCCTGCACGCCGGCTTTGGCAAGTGTGTCCAGTACTTTCCGGTCATTCCGGGCCTTGGCCATCGTAACAACCGTATTGCCCTGTGCATCACCGTCGGCAATCGCCGCCCCCTTTTGCAGCAAAGCGGCAACCACATCAGCCTGGTTATTCCAGACTGCTTTCATAAGCGGGGTCTGACCGTCCTTATCGCGGGCATTAAGGTCGGCACCTTTGTCGGCCAGCAGCCGTACAACCGGAGTCCGGCCATAGGCTGCTGCGGCGTGGAGGGGTGTGAAGCCGTCATTTTGCCGGTACGAATCCGGAGCCATCCCGGCCGCAAGGAACAACGCCGTAATCTCTTTTTCACCCCGGCCCGCATATTTCACGAAATCCTCTACCGAAAAATGCACCCCCATGCGGCCAAGACGGTTCTCGGGCCGGTCAGCGGCTGCCAGTTGGTCCATACTGTGAATAATGCCATAATAAACCCCCAGACTGACAACAGCCGGCAGCAGAATTAATCCCAAATAAACCAGATACCGGGTCTGGACTTTGGCGGCAGCAGACGTTAATTTGGTGCGGACACCGGCTCCGTTAAAAGCCGGCATTACCGGAGCCGGCACTTTTAGTGATGTAAGCTTATTTATGATGGCACTCAGTTTAACCTTAATATCAGGCAACATATAGGCTACACTCCACTTAATTTTTTACAGTTAGTGCTGTTAAATACTGTCTTTTCACTGTCAGTGAGCGCATGATTTTATTCTACACTAGTACTATCGGGTATATCGGCCTGATCAATAATAGGTAAAACCGCATTTTTCGCGCTTAAATTCCGGCCGGCCGAGTCCACTCATACTGGATATTGCGTCAGGGCTTGTGACATAATAATCCATGTAAAAATGATATCTGCCGGAGGAGAATACCGATGTTATTTACCGTGTCAGGAATGCCGGCTGAAGTGGAGATTCAACAGCTGCTTACGTCGACCCACCTTGATAAGTGGCTGCAGGACGATCTCTTCCAGTTCCAATGGTGGGGGCTGCTGGGTTTATATATACTGATTATAGCGGTCTGGTGGAAAATGCTCAACAAGCAGCGGCTGCCGGAAATTATTTTATATACGGTTTTGACAATAATTATGACTATGGGCATTGATGAATACGGTATCGAGTTAACACTCTGGACTTATCCGGCTTGTCTCTTTCCCATATTCCCAGTGATTACAGCCTTAAACTTAGTAGCCCTGCCGCTATGTTTTTCCATTGTTTATCAACATTTTTCAAGCTGGAAAAGTTTTTTCCTTGCCAGCACAGTCATTGCAGGCATGCTGGCTTTTGTCCTGGAGCCACTGCTGGTTTGGGCCAATCTTTATCAACTGATTAAATGGCACTATTATTACAGCTTTCTCGTATTCATTACCGTAGCGCTATTTATTAGGTGGCTGGTAGTTATGATTCTTGCAATTGCTGACAGAGCCCAGCGGCAGCCTAATTCCTAATTAAGGAGGTGTCCAACATTGTTTTCACCAGATACGGGAGTCCAAACTGCCTTGGAGCTGCAAAAGCTGTTAACAAATCTGCGCATTGCTGAGTGGCGGCAAGAAGATGTATTTCATTTGCGCTGGTTTTTTCAGTTAGCCTTATTTTCCTGCTCGGTATGGGCCTGGTGCAAACTGGTGGATAAAAAACGATTGCCGGAAATCACCTTGTATGCTGGATTAACTATAATTATTACCCTTGTACTGGATGAATTCGGCGAAGAGCTCACTTTATGGGATTATCCTGTTGACATAATCCCCATTTTTCCGCCCTTGACAGCGGTTGATTTGGCCAGCCTGCCTGTAATCTATTCACTGATCTATCAATATTTTAAAACCTGGAATAGTTTTGTGCGAGCCACGGTGGTAATGGCCACTATATTTTGTTTTGCGCTGGAACCAATCCTGGTATGGGGCGGCTTCTACAAGGTATTGAAATGGAAATATTATTACGGCTTTCCTATCTATATTATTATGGCCCTATGCAACAGATGGCTGGTAATTAAAATTTATCAAATTGCCGACAAGGCGCAAAAAACAACAAGCCCCATATCAGCCTCGGAGTAGTGAAATGCCTGGGAACTTTTTGCTCCCAGGCATTTCACTACTTAGGCTCGGTCTGATTAAGAATTTCCTGCCGGAAGCGCTCCACGCCAACCCGCTGCATGACTGTGCCGATCCGCTCGCCCTTAAGACTCAGCCGGTTATAGACGTTCAATACGGCCTCAATATAAGAAATGGCTTCCGGTTCCGGAATAACCGGCAAAATGCTGGTACCCAGCATAGGCATTCTGCCAATT
This sequence comes from Bacillota bacterium, assembly GCA_023388195.1. Lineage (GTDB taxonomy): Bacteria > Bacillota > Negativicutes > Sporomusales > Sporomusaceae > Sporomusa. The sequence goes on along the minus strand of JAEWGR010000109.1, from coordinate 6,261 downwards.
TTTCCGCCCACCCATAGGGCATATCCTTGTTTCCGGGCAATGACAGCCTGCCGGGGACAATTCTTGACACAGGTCCCGCAGCCAACACATTTATTCTTATCAATATGTGGAACCCCGTCCTGAAGGGTAACAGCACCAACTTTACAACCCTGTACACATGCAGTGCAGCTAGTGCAGCCGGCGGTCACTACCGGGATCGTAACACCATAAAGACCGATATCATTGATTTGGGATTTGGCACACGAATTGGGACAGCCGCTGAGCGCAACTTTGGTTTTGCCAGGCAATTCGTGCCCCACCATTACCGCATTCAATTGGGTGGCCAGCATGACAGTATCCGTAATTCCCCGCCGGCACAGTCCCCGGCCGGGACAAGAAACAACCGGCAATATCCGGGATCCCCGGACGGCCAGCAGCAGCCCCACAGCCTGTAGCTCTTGCATAAAGCAATGTAACCGGTGTTCCTCCACCCAATGTATTTCCACCGATTGCCTTGTCGTAATATGCAGCTGCCCCTGGCCATACTTGTCACATAGGCCAGCTAATTTACGCAGCTGGTCACTCGTCAAATTGCCGGCAACAGTCCGGATGCGTACGGCAACAAAGCCTGTTTGCCGTTGTTCAATCCGCCCATGCTGTTGAATAGAATCATTTTGTTCCATTATCGTGTTCTCTCCCTCGCGCAAATTAGCACCTGAATTCTGTCAGTGCTATTGTAACATGTCAATATTTCGGTTAATATCGAAATATGAATGTTATATGCGGAGGTTGATTCAAATGCATGCAAACCCTGATTTGGCTGAGGTGGCGGCGCTGATTGGTGATCCGTCCCGGGCGGCAATGCTGCTTAGCTTACTGGGAGGCAAAACGTTACCGGCCGGAGATCTGGCCCGGGCGGCCCGGATATCACCGCAAACGGCCAGTGCCCATCTCGCCAAACTGCTGCAGGGCGGCCTGCTTATCCAGGAAGTTTGCGGACGCCATAAGTATTTCCGCCTTGCCAGCAGCGAGGTAGGCCAGGCCTTAGAAGCACTGCAAACCATTTCCCCGGCCAAACCGGTGCGCTCGCTCCGGCAGTCAGACCAGTTACTCGCCCTGCAATTTGCCCGAACCTGCTATGACCATCTGGCCGGAAAAATCGGGGTTGCCTTGGCAGACCGGCTGCTGGCAATGGGGTTATTGGAAAAGTCGGGAAAAGACTATATAGTATGTGAGGCCGGTAAGGCCTGGCTCCAGGATTTTGGCGTTGATACTGAAATAAGCCCTAAGAGCCGCCGTTGTTTTGCCCGTCAATGCTTAGACTGGAGTGAACGGCGCCATCATTTGGCAGGAAGTTTGGGTGCCGCTCTTACCAACCGGCTATTTGAACTTAAATGGATAGAACGCTTGCCAGACGGCCGGGCCGTACGGGTAACCGGTGCCGGTATCAAAGGCTTATCGGCAAAGTTCGGTTTGTACTTGGATCCTGATTAAGCGTCTACTTTCTTATAAAGGAGAATGGCGTCAGGTCTCCGGCCTCTACAGCATCCGCAAAGTCCCTACAGATAAGCCGTATAAAAAAAACAGAACGGAAACATTAACGTGCCTGTTTCCGCCCCGCTCGCAAGAACAGAAGCTGCCAGCCGGTTATTCGGCCGCTGCCTCCATGCCGGCCCTAAATGCCTTGATATTGACATCAACGGTATTTGCTTTAACGTTTTTCCTGATTGCTGTGTCCCAGTCAAGATCTGTCAGCTTCATACCCTTTACCAAAGCACCAAATAATACAAGGTTCATTGATTTGGCATTGCCAAGGCTTTCGGCAATTTCACCGGCCTTAATTACGTTAGCCTTAACCTTGCTTTTAATGATTTCCAGGACACCCTGGGGATATTTGCTTTTGCCCATCAGAACCGGCGCCGAGGGAATACGGTAATCATTTATGACCGCGACACCTTGGGGATTCAGGTACTCCAGCCAGCGCAGCGCTTCCATGGTTTCAAAGGAAACCAGGATGTCGGCTTCCCCTCTGCCCATAAGCGGTGAGTTAACCTTTTTGCCATATCTGACCTGGTTACTGACACTCCCGCCACGCTGAGCCATACCGTGAACCTCGGACATTTTCACATCATAGCCGGCATCCATCAAGCCGGTGGATAAAATCTTGCCGATAAGGATTGTCCCCTGGCCGCCTACGCCTACAAGCAAAATATTTTTGACATCTGACATGTTATTCACCTACTCTCGTAATGGCCGTGACAGGGCAGACCTGCAGGCAGACTTCGCAACCGGCACACTGCACCGGGTCAATCCTTACCTTTTTGGTTTCATCATTGAACTGCAATGCCGGGCAGCCTGTATTAACGCACTTTTTGCAACCGATGCAGGCATCGGTATCTACGATGCAGGTTCCCAGGTATTCACCGAATTCGGTTTTGTCACTCACTGACTGTTTCTTAAGCACGCAGGGCCATCTGGTAATGATAACCGACGGTTCATCAAGGGCCAGCGCCCAGTCCAGCGCTTCCCGGACTTCGCTGAGTTTCAGCGGGTTGACGGTTCTGATATGATCGACGCCAAGCGCCTTCACGACAGTGGCAATTTCCAACGCCTTGGTTGGCATCCCCTGTAGGGTAAACCCAGTGCCCGGATGATCCTGATGCCCTGTCATACCGGTAATCCGGTTATCCAGGATGCAGGTAATTGTATTGCTGCGATTATACACAACATTGACCAGGCTGTTCATACCGGTATGGAAAAAGGTTGAGTCGCCGACAGTTGCCACAACCCGCATTTTCGCATCAGTTCTGTTGAACACTTTTTGTGCGCCATGCCCGATGCTGGGGGCGCCGCCCATGCAAATAGTGGTGTCTTTGGCATTTAGCGGCGGCGCGTTGCCTAACCCGTAACAACCAATGTCACCTGAAATCATGATATCCTTTTTCTTGCCCAGTTCATAGAAGAAACCCCTGTGGGGACAGCCGGCGCAAAGTACGGGTGGCCGGGGCACAACCCCGGAGCCGTCATATTCAAGCAACGGCTTTTCTTCTCCCAGCAGGGCTTTGGCGATTACTTCCGGGCTTAGCTCGCCCATGCTGGGAATTTTGTCCTTGCCAATGCATTTGATACCGGCCGCCTTGAGCTGCTCTTCAATATATGGGTCCAGTTCTTCGATCACATACAGTGTTTGGACCTCGGCCGCAAACTGCTTTATCTTTTTAATTGGCAGCGGATAGGTAAAACCGAGTTTTAAGTAAGATGCCCGGCTGCCAAACACCTCCCGGGCATATTGATAAGCAACACCGGCAGCAATGATACCGATTTTTTTCTCATTCCATTCACAATAGTTCAATTCTGTTTCATTGGCGAAGTCAGTAAGACGCTGCAGCCGCTCCTCCAATTGCGCCCGCAGTTTTCTGGATATAGCCGGAACCAAATCAAATCTTTGCAGATTTTTCACATAGGGTATTACCGCCTGTTCCTTGCGTTCGCCGGTTTCCACCACACTTTTGCTATGGCATACTCTGGTAGTCATTCTGAACAATACCGGTGTACCGTAAGTTTCGCTGATTTCGAAGGCCGCTTTAACCATGTCCTTTGCTTCCTGGCTGTCACTCGGCTCTACCATGGCAATCTTGGCAGACTTGGCGTAATGCCTGTTATCCTGCTCATTTTGCGAGGAATGAAGCCCGGGGTCGTCCGCGCTGACCAAAATCATGCCGCCATTGACGCCTGAATAGGCGAAACTAAACAAGGGATCGGCTGCGACATTGACGCCGACCATTTTCATAGCCGCCAGCGACCTCGCGCCGGCAATGGACGCACCAATCACACTTTCCAACGCAACCTTCTCATTGGGAGCCCATTCAGCAATAATATCCTTTTTGTATTCAGCAAGGTTTTCCAGTATCTCGGTGCTGGGTGTTCCCGGATAGGCCGACGCATACATCAGACCAGCCTCATAGGCACCCTGTGCAACCGCTTCATTGCCGGTTAGCAATTTCTTCATATTTACCTCCGTTAATTCTCTGAGTTTTTTATGCAGACCGCAAGTGTGCCCGTCTGCTGCCAGCAGGCTACTGCCTGACCTCTGCCAGCAGGCAGGCCAGGGCGATGGAATACAGCTTGGCTTCGGTGGAGTCGGCCCTAGATACCATTACCACAGGATGGGTGGCCCCAATAATCACGCCGGCGTTTTTGAAACCGGCATAATGAATTAATGCTTTGCTGAGAATATTGCCGGCTTCCAGGTTGGGTATCATAAAAATATCGACGTCACCCGCAACTTCACTCGTAATTCCTTTATGCCTGGCGTGCTCGGGATTTAGCGCCACATCCATGGCGACAGGCCCTTCGACAATAGCCGGGAGAAATTGCCCCTGGCGGTTCATCTCCGCCAGAGCCTGGGCATCAGTGGTGGCCGGAATCCTGGGGTTAACAATCTCACTGGCGGCTAAAACCGCTACCTTCGGCCTCTCCACTCCCAGCGCCCGTACCGCCTGAATGGCATTATCTAAAATATCCTGTTTTTCCTCCCGGGAAGGGGCAACATTCATACCGCTGTCTGTAAGATAGATGAGTTTTTCGCCGCCGGGAACCTCGTAGGCGGAAAGGTGGCTCAGCAAATACCCGGTCCGCAAACCCCATTCCTTGTTCACTACCGCCTTAAGGAAATCACTGCTGTTAACCAGCCCTTTCATGAAGATCTGGGCTTGACCTGTTCTCACCAGGGAAACCGCAGTCAATGCCGCCTTACCGGCATCAGGTTCGTGCACAACCGGCGTATCTGCCGGCAGGCCGACTTCCCCCAGCAGCGGCCGTATAAGCCCGGCATCCCCTACAAGGATAGCCTGAGCCAAACCGGCATCGCGGGCTGACTTGACAGCCAGCAGCACCTCTTTATCCTGCGCTGCCGCCACACTAATCGTCCGCTGTCCATTCTGCTTTGCTTTATCCAATACTTCCGCGAAGCTGCGCAACATAAAAATCCCCCCAAGCTATTGATAAATTTGTGCCTTTTCCTCGCCGTTCAGCACCCGCAGTGCCCCCGCAGCCAGTGATTCCAGTTCCTTTTCACCCGGTACAACAATCACCGGGGCAATAAACGCTACCCTGGCGGCAATTGCCTGGACAATACGTTCGGAATACGCAATGCCGCCGGTAAGAATAATTCTGTCGACTTTTCCGGATAAAACGGTTGCCATCGCCCCGATTTGTTTGGCCACCTGATAGGCCATGGCGTCAAGCACCAGTCCGGCCTGTACGTCGCCGGCAGCTGCCGCTGCCTCTGCCTGTCTGATATCCTTAGTGCCGATATAAGCAAACATACCGCCTGAACCGGAAATTCTATCAAGCATTTGTTGCTCCGTATATTGGCCGGAATAGCAAAGTTTGGCCAGTTGTCTGGACGGTACTCCGCCACAGCGGTCAGGAGAAAACGGTCCTTCCTCCTGCGCGTTATTAACATCGATCATCCGGCCGTTTCTGTGGGGTGAGACCGAAACACCAGTCCCCAGATGCGCCACAACAAAACTGACCTCATCATACCTCTTCCCTATCTGCCTGGCCACGCTGCGGGCCACAGCCTTGGAATTCAGGGCATGAGACATACTGATCCGCGGCAGTTCAGGCATACCTGAAAACCGGGCCACCGGCTCCAGTTCATCCACCGACACAGGGTCTACTATATACGCCGGTATGCCAAGCTGCTGTGCCAGGGAACCGGCTATAACCGGCCCCAGGTTGGAGGCATGCTCGCCTCGCTCCGCCTTTTGCATGTCGGCTACCATTAATGCATTAACGGCATAGGTGCCGCCGGCCAACGGCTTTAGCAGGCCACCCCTGGCGACAACGGCATCCAGCGTTTTCAGGGGGATAGCGGCTGCCGCTAACTCAGATAAAATCAATTCCAGCCGGTACAGGTACTGGTCGCAAACCCGGCCGAAGCGCGCCAGGTCTGTCCCCTGATGTTCGACTGCCCCTTTAAATAATTGTTGTTCATCATCAAATACAGCAAACTTTGTAGATGTGGCACCAGGATTGACTGCCAGTATTCTCACCATCAAGACTCTCCTTCGTTTTTGTAATGGTCCGGCACGGCTACGAAATTTCAGCCATCTTTTCAAGTTCGGCGACAGTGGATGTCAGCTGCTGCATAGCTTCTGAAATCTCCTCAGTAGCGGCCGCTTGCCGTTCACCCATGCTGGTAATTTCGACAATCGTACCAACTACTGATTGCGTTTCATTTTGTATTTTTTGTAATATTGCTTTGATATCGTTAAC
>JAEWGR010000078.1 GCA_023388195.1 Bacillota bacterium | reverse complement strand
GTTATATTCAAATTTTAAAAGAAATTATGTCACAACAACCTGAGCGATGGACAATTATTTTAGAAATATTACTTAGATTGTGTTTTTCAAAAGATATAGTTAAGATAGCAACTCTATTTATAGCATCATTAAAAATTGTATTGTCTGAGGTAACTATATCTAGAATACCAAGAGACTTTTTTGATACGTTATGGCAGCTTTGCTACTATATTCCATATGAGGTTGTTGGTGATTTTGCTAGTTTAAGAAGAGAAATAAGTCGGTATTATTAATCGTTGTTGGGTAGATTGATGTTACTCTAATGTTTTTGTGGTACCGGCTATAGGTAGTTTGCCTATTCGGCGAAAAATTAAAAAAAGCCACCACAATGTGGTGGTATAATGGCAGGCTTATATTGCGTCCATATGATATAGACTTAATCACCAGAGAGCGGTAGTAGGCAATCATAACTTAATAACTTGTGCTGCAGAGCTAAAAATATGACTAGCTTTGACAACAATTTTACAACAACCACACTAAAAAGTTCTGTGACGCTCCGTGATGAAAATCCAGCAGTGACAAATATCCATGAGATAATGTACAATAAGTTTCGCAAATTGAATTAAGAGAAAAAAGAGGACAAGTTTGCAGTCCAAAAGGTAAAATGAAGTCACCACAACACCATTTACCGAAAGGAGACTGCAAACATGTCCAAGGAAATTATACAGTTGAATGAGGAAATCATCAAGGGAGAATTGAAAGAACTGGTACGCAGCAGTGTGGAGGAAACGCTAAATAATCTGTTGGATCAGGAGGCTAGAGACCTGACACAGGCTGCCAAATACGAGCGTACCGAATCACGGCAGGGGTATCGTTCCGGCCACTACGACAGAAGCCTGACAACCACATCAGGAAATGTGACCCTCAAAGTCCCTAAACTGAAGGGGATTCCTTTTGAAACCGCAATCATTGAACGGTATCGCCGCCGGGAGAGCTCCGTAGAGGAAGCGCTGATTGAAATGTACCTAGCCGGCGTATCTGTCCGGCGAGTGGAGGATATTACGGAAGCTCTATGGGGAACCAAGGTATCTCCGTCGACTATCAGCGAGTTAAATAAGAAAGCCTATGTCCATATAGAAGAGTGGAGAAACCGCCCCTTACAGGGCCAGAAATATCCCTATATCTATGTGGATGGAATTTATCTGCGCCGTAATTGGGGCGGTGAATATGAGCATGTGAGTGTACTTGTGGCCATCGCAGTCAATGAAGAGGGTTATCGTGAGGTTCTGGGTGCTGCCGAAGGTATGAAAGAGGATAAAGCCAGTTGGACAGAGTTCTTCAAATGGCTAAAAAGCCGTGGCCTAACTGGTGTAAATCTAGTTATAGGCGACAAATGCCTAGGGATGTTGGAGTCGGTATACGACGTGTTTCCTGAAGCCAAATACCAGCGTTGCACCGTCCACTTTTATCGGAATGTGTTTTCCGTAGTACCTCGATCCAAAGTCAAACTAGTAGCTAAAATGCTTAAAGCAATTCATGCCCAGGAAAGCAAATCTGCTGCCAAAGAAAAGGCCAAACAAGTCGCTTGTGAAAAGCAATAAAAAAGTGAGCCATTTGACATTTAGAAAGTGAGCCACTTTTGCTACTCAAGAATTGAGCCACCCCGATAAAACATATTAGTCGACGATCTCCTGAGCATCGTCTTTCTCTCCCAGCTCACCTCCAAACTGTTCTGCTGCCGATACTCTTTGCCGGAGGCGGTATGACGGTCCGTTGGTATCAATGATATGAGAACGGTGGGTCATCCGATCCACCACAGCCGCAGTGAGCATAGGGTCACCGAATACTTCTGTCCAGCGAGAGAACTCCAAGTTAGTCGTGATAATCACGCTTCCTCGTTCGTTGCGCCCGGAAAGCACTTGAAATAGTAGTTCAGCGCTAGGACGGGCAAAGGTGAGATACGATAATTCATCCAAGATCAGAAGATGCAGCTTGCTAATTTGTTGTATCAGTCTTGAAAGTGTATGGTTTTGCTGCGCCTCAAGTAGATCATTCACCAATCCTGCGGCGGTGTAAAATCGGACACGCAGCCCTTTTTCACACGCCTTCAGTCCAAGAGCGGTTGCCAAATGTGTCTTACCGGTACCCGGATTGCCGCAAAAGACAATCCCTTCTTTCCGTTGGATATACTGGCAATCAGCTAATTGCCAAATGACAGCCGGATCAACATGAAGTAAGTTCTTGAAATCAAACTCATCAAGGGTTTTGATAACTGGAAACTTGGCTTGGTGCATCCTTTGACGCCGCTGGTTTTCTTGGCGGTGTGCGACTTCATTTTTCATGATCCTGAGCAGAAACTCCGCGTATCCCCAGCCGTTTTGCTCAGCTTCCCGTGCTACCGTTTGATATTTATTGAAGCAGGGCAGCTTCAGCTGTTTAGCATAAAACCCAATCATTCCAGCATGACTGTCCATATTCAGTTCCTCCCCTTCATCAGTGTGTCATACTGCTTTAAGTTCACTGGCATGATCTTGGGAAGGGATGGATCGGTGCGGATGGGAACTACTAAATCCGCCTGTCTGTTTTGTGACTGGAGTAGGTGGAAACGAACTGCTTCTACGGAGCGCTGATGTGATAACTGCGTTTTTCGGATAGCGTCTAATACGGCTTGTTGACCATACTGGACCGTTAACTTAAGAAGGGTAATGAAATCCCTGTCCGCTTTTTTGCCTGTGAGGCACTGCCGGAATTCCATAATGTCTGGAGCGAGACCCGCATGCCTTACTGGTGCAGCGTTTGTAACGGCACGAGGTTTCCTCTCGAGCGCCGGTAGGTAGTGAATCAATTCATAGGCGACATCTCCCTTTCGGTAGGAGCGTCGATGTGTCACAACCTTCGTTGATTTCTGCCATATCTCCACCGTCAGAGGATAGCCCTTAATCGTAACTTCTTGGCCGATGAGATGCACGGGCACGGAGTAGTCGTTATGGTCAAACCGGACGAGAGAGCCATCGCTCACATTTGCTGTTCTCTTAACGGCACAGTCAAAACTGCTGCGAGGTAGCTCGGTAAAATGCTTCTGCTTCTCAGTTAGCATAATACCGACCGGTGCAGGGCGACCTTGAATTTTATGGCCTACATAGTCCTGGCAGTATTGGCTGAGAATGCTCTGCAGTTCATCCCACGATTCTACATGAGGAATGGGGACTAAGACATTCCGGCGAGAAAAGCCTACCAGGTTTTCAACCAGACCCTTCTCGTTCCCTTGTCCGGGGTTGCAGAAGGTGCTGGTAAACGCATAATGAGCTTTGAGATATTGAAACGGGAGTTGCTCCTGAGTGACGTGTCGGCCCCAGCCTTCCTTAACGGCAGTCTTTAGATTGTCGTAGATCAAACGCCGGGGAACTCCGCCGAAAAACTCAAAGGCAAGGCGATGCCCCATGAGAAAAGACTCGTAGCGTTGGGTAGGGAATGTGGCCACAAAGATGGCCGCACTGTGGCAAAGACGCATACAGAAGAGTTGAATGACTGATCGCTGTCCTTGTATGTATGCGATGGCGGTTCCCCAATCCACTTGGGCCGCTTCGCCTGGGTCAAATTCTAGTGGAATATATACCTTTGTCTGCTGTTTCATTCGGCGTACAAGATCGCGAATAGTGGAGTATCCACCGGTAAAACCTTGTTCCTTACATAGCCGGTCATAGATCCGCTTAGCAGTGTGACGCTGCTTTAACAGGTTATGCTGCCGGTCTTCATCTAAATATCCGGCAACTATATCCTTAATTGGTCCAGTTACAGGAAAACTACGTTGCGAAGATTTAACCGCTAAGGGCATAACTGCACCATCTATGTACTTTTTGACTGTATTCCGGGAAATACCAAGACGCTTGGCGATTTCTCTTTGGGAAAGTCCTTCAACTGCGTGAGCATGTCTGATAAACTGATATTGATCCACCTCGATCACCTCTTAAACCTCCTGTCGCTATTGTCTGAGCAACTCTAGCATAACAGGATTTAATGTGGCCGGGGTGGCTCACTTTGACAGTGTCATTTTGAGCTATTGTGGCTCACTTTTAGAATATCATTTACAGTCGCTCAATCCCTGAGAGAAATGAAGCTCAAAGAAGCTGCCACTAAGATAGAAAACAGCATTGAGGAAACGCTCACTTACACAGACTTCCCTTATGAGCATTGGACAAGAATTCGTACGAACAATGTGATTGAACGCTTAAACCGAGAAATTAGACGCCGAACAAGAGTCGTCGGCACGTTTCCTGACGGCCAATCTGCCCTCATGTTAGTCTGCGCCCGCCTTCGTCACGTTGCCGGAACCCAGTGGGGCAGTAAAAAGTATATGAATATGAAACACTTAGAAACTACCGACCTTGAGTCGGATTTTAGTGCTGACTGATTTTACTTAATATGGATTGCAAATGAATTTGCGAAACTATCTTGACGGTACCAATTACTTTATGTACATTCTTAATGAAGTGGTGTCTCATGATCGGTCGGGGCAGCCGGAAAAGAAGAATTCAGCCATGAGGCGATTTGTTCCTGGCCACCGGATATCCTGTGGGTATAGAGAGTGAGCAGCATTTGTGTTGTGCTGTGGCCGAGCCGGTATTGGGCCCCTGGGCAATGCTTCGGCTTAACACGTAGATCGTATCGGACCCCGGTGTCATATTCAGGATAATGGAAGCAGCCAGGAACATTTCATAATGAATGATGCCAAACATGGAAATCCCTCCGTAATGTAACCTTATTGATGATGCAGATTAGTACAGGCGGCCGCACCTCCGGAGAGTGGTCCTTGGGAGATAGCAAAATGAATTAGAAGTGGTAGTTAAGCTGCGCAAAAGGACCGCTCAGGCTTATTTTCGCATACTCGGCATCCGAGTCCGCCTTCGCGGCTAAATAACGGTATCCAGTTACGAAACCGGCTTTTTCCGAGATGTTTCGTTTGATACCGGCCTCAAAGTTATAGGAATACTTGCTGCCGCTGGTAATGGATGCCGCTATTTCACCATAATAAGATGTCGGTTTTGTGGCACCTATTTCATAACGTGCGCCAACGATAGGGGCAAAGGATTTGAAGGTTTGCCCGGCATTCTTCCCTGGCGCTTCCAGGCTGGTTTTGATTTTGGAATGGCTAACACCAAACAGCCAGGAAAAATTTCGATCGCTCTTTGCATTATATGTAGGCAGCCACTTGGCAGCAACATAGGTAAGGTCGGTTGTCGCTTTTACCTTGTCGGCAGGACTGTAAGCAACGCCGTCAAAAGTATAGCTGGTAGGTGAATTTTTTGTGCCGTCAAAAGAAAAATCGTCATAATCGAACTGAAACTTGCCTTCCTCGCCCAAAATGAGGCCAACTGACATTAATTTTTTGTTTTCAATCCCTAGATTATCTTTAAAATCTAACACTGTCCCTTTTTGGACCTTTCCATCCACCGAAGCAAACCAGGTGCGGACGGACAGGCCGTAATCGGCTGCATCGGCAGCTTGGGTAGAGATAAAACATAAACCAGATACTAACGATAACGCAGCAGCTTTTAATAATTTCATCTACATCACTCCTAAATATACTTTTCAACAAGAAGGGGAATATTCACAACTCTGTAAACTTCATCACTCCCTTTTATGGCGAGCTTGCCGGAAGGGACAGGAAGTCCAGTTGACAACACTCTCGCTCGATGAATACGTCGCAAGTTTATTCCTCCTTTCTATGCCATACATGTGTGTCAACCTGTACCCAAAGCTGCCAGTATATTAAATTGGCAGCTTTAGGTCAATAAATGTTTTTAGTACCAAGGAAAAAATATATTAGTATAAGGGAGCCTAGCTTATGACTTGCGGATTTGCCCGTCTTCGAGCTCAATAATATGATCGGCTATATCTAGAATCCGATAGTCGTGCGTAACCAGAAGAATGGTGGCACCTTGCTCGCGGGCAAGGCGTTGCAATATAGTAACAGCCTCCTGACCATTTATTTTATCCAATGATGCGGTTGGTTCGTCAGCGAGTATCAGCTTAGGATTTGCTACAAGCGCCCTGGCGATGGATACACGTTGTTTTTGACCACCGGATAATTTCGCGGGTTTATAATGAAGACGATCACCAAGCCCAACAGCAGACAAAGTCTCTGTTCCCAGACGTTTTCTTCTTTCGTGGTTGTAGCCTTCGCGCAACTCCAGTGACATGCATACATTTTCCAGCGCAGATAGACTTTCCAGCAGATTGTGATTTTGAAAAATATAGCCTATGCTTCGGCGGGTCTGGTTGTAAATCTCTTCCCCGAGGCCAACCAATTCTTGTCCCAAAACTTGAACGGAACCAGCATCTGCTATGCGGAGAGCACCGATAATAGTAAGCAGAGTGGTTTTTCCTGAGCCGGAGGGACCTGTCAGTATAACAATTTCTCCCTTCTTGATCTGAAGGTTCACGTCCTTAAGCACCTGGTTTCTCAGTTCGCCGCTACCGAAACTGAAGCTTAAATTCTGCACGTTAATGATCGTATCCATCAAAACATATCCGCCGGATTCGCGGAACGCATTTTTTGCATCGCAATTGCCCCCGCAGTCACGCACATCGTGAGAACCATAAGAAACACGTTTATCACCTTGGTTAGCGGCATCGGCATGGGGATAAACGTAAACGATTCAGCAAGATGATAGAGACCCAGCGAAATCAGGAATCCGGGGATGAAGCCAATGATCGCCAAAATTAAGGACGAACTGAAAACCACCAGCAGCAGATAACGATTGGAATAGCCCATTGCCTTTAAGGTAGCAAACTCCTTCAAGTGATTGGTAATATCCGTAAAGAGAATTTGGTATACGATTACCAGTCCAACGACTAAGCCCATGATCGTACCAAAGCCAAAAATAAATCCAAGCGGTGCACTGCTTTGCCAATATTGATATTCGAAATCAATAAATCCCTTGTCCGTAAAGACATAAACATTATTATTAAGCAGGAGACGAAGATCTTGTTGTAATTGACCAATATTAGCATTAGCTTTTACCCGGATAACGCCAATATCTATCTGAGACGGATGCCGGCTGGGAAAAATCCGAAAAAAGTTCTGGTCACTTGTAATTACATTACCGTCAGCCGCGAACGATGTTCCGATACGCACCGTACCAATTACCTCCATCTTATGATCGTTGATTTCTGTCACCACCGGACCTTGCTTCAACAAGGCCGCAATATCACCAAACTCCGGCCGGGACGACTCATCAAACACAGCCGTATCCCGTCTTGTTAACGCGGCCCGGAATGGCTTACTACTTGTGAGGTTCAGGACAGTCTCCGTTGGTTCACTGCCCCATACCATAAGGGTGCGAGTTACCCTGGTTTCCGGATTCTGAAACTGAGCCTCGCCAATATAAACAGGAACAACTGAATCAACGTAGGGGCTGGCTAATACTCGTTGAAGTTCAGTTCGGGGAAAAGGTACTGTTGCCGACAACGCTTGACTCTGTTTATGGACTAAAAACAAGTCCCCTTGAAACCGTTTGGCGATTATTGTTGAACTTTCATTCAGTGAATCCATGAAGCCTAGTTGCATAAACACCAACACGCAGGCAAACATGACTCCAAGAGTGGCAGCGGCAAGCTTGGCCCGCCCGTGAGTCAATTGCCGCCAGGCCAGGTGCGTTGAAAAATAAAACTGTCTACTTAGCATCATAACAGCCTCACATCTACTTGCATGTAGATCAAATGACGGAGTGCTTCTATAGCTACAGAATCTAGTGTAATACGAACTTCCACAACTCGATTATCTTTGTCAGCCAGCGGGTCAGTGTCATTGATGTCGTTCTTTCGGATCAGATACCCGATGTCTCGGACCTCGCCGATGAATGGTTCCCGCAAGCCTGCGACCTTGACTTCGGCTTTTTGACCCATCTTTACTCGGGTTATGTCTCTCTCATAGACTTCAGCTACAACATCGAGTTGCGTCAAATCCGCTATTTCAACAACACCAGAACTCCCAACACGTTCTCCCGGCCTGGCCTTTACAGCCAGTATCGTACCTTCCAGCGGACTTAACAGTTTACCTTGCGATAGTTCTTTTTGTGAAAAGTTTAAATCGGCACTGGCCGAGGCCAGTTCGGCCCTAAGAGCAGCTACTGTAGCCTGGGATTGGCGCAAATCGCGCTCCGTTTCATCAAGGCGAGACCGTGAAATTGCGCCTCCTTGCCAAAGTTCATTCATTCTTTGGTACTCACTCATTAGATACGATTCTGTAGACTGTTCTGCTTGAATTTTGGCGGCAGTCTGGTGGACTTTGGCCAGCGCGGACGCAGATTTGGCTTGTCGCTGCTCCCAATCCCCAAATACCGCAATGACATCTCCCTTGTGAACCTTTTGCCCCTCGTTTACCAGAATATCTTCTACCCGGGCACCATCACCGTCATAGGAAACAACGACAACACGGGAGCGTGGTTCCACCCGTCCAAGAGCACCAATTCCAGATAGTTGCCTGGCTTGATCTAAAACTTCTTCTGATGTGTCTCGACGTACCGTAATCTTTGTTTTTTCTTGCCCGCTCAATATCCAATACGCTGCTATAGTCAGAACGACTAGGACTATTGCTGCCAAAGCGATTTTTTTGTTATATTTCATCGTCAACTCCTCAATTGTTCTTTCCAAATCGGTTACGCAGTTTTATTGTTTTTTGTTAACTTCAAATTCATCATACAGGGTCATCATAAATCGCCGCTAAAAAAAGTATAAATTTCTGTAAAGCAGATCTAAAAAATTATAAAAATATTGCATTTACTGTGGTGAGGAAAGCAAAAAAAGGGCTGAGGATATAAAATCCTCAGCCCAAAACGTATAAACATCTTCATTTCGAAGCAATATTCCTTTGGCAACACTGTCAAATCAACGGAATCGTGAACCTGATTCCCAAGCCTCCGTATTGGGAATGAAAAGCGCTGATTTGGCCGCCGTGGTGTTCAATAATGGATTTACAGCTTGCCAGGCCAAGCCCGGTACCCCCGCTCTTATTTTCCCTGGACTTATCGACGGTAAAGAATTTCTGAAACAAGGAATTCAGGTCCTGAGCCGGCACTCCCACCCCGTTATCCTCCACTTGAAAATGG
>JAEWGR010000072.1 GCA_023388195.1 Bacillota bacterium | reverse complement strand
GTTATATTCTTATTGCCGCTTTATCGATGAGGCGGCAATTTGTTTAGGTATGTTGACTTAGATAATTGTATTGTCTCTGACCGCCAGGTCAACATCTTTTGCAACTAATTCAACAGGCTCAACTTCGGGCCGATGGATCATTACCCATCGATTATCTTTAGATATGCGATGACCAGATATGAAAAATTCGAAACGGATTGATAATTGTCTTAAAGTTGTTATGCATCCCAAACATTGAGAATAAATAGTGTCGCCCTAATCGCCGTCTACTAAGTAGGCGGCTTTATTAATAAATAAAATAGAGCCCCAATTCAATGAATTAGAGCTCATCCCAGCACGTTTTTAGCAAGGATTGGCGATTTCTTTAACTATTGCTCCATACCGGGATCAGGAGTTTGGAAAGTGGGGGCGGCTTTTATATTAAAAAAACAGGAGCAAAGGGATTATAATTGCAATTAAAATCACAAAGTAGATAATGCCGGCAACCACCATCTTCCACTGTGTCCTTGTGCGAAACCCCGGTAACCTTCTCCAATTAGGCAACGGTTGCTCATGTTCCATAGAGAGTTGGTACCCACATCGGGGACAGTGGGAAAAAGCGAAGTGAGTAATTATACCGCAGTTTGGACATTCCATATAATCGCCCCTTGTAATGGTTTCAAAACTATTGTAAAAGTATAACTCCCGGGCTCAAACCATTATATTGCAACCGGCATGATGGCTGGGATTTCGCAGTAGATAAAGATCCCAGACGTGCGCAAGGCTGTAGCGGATGCGGTGTACAATAATCTGCTTTAGCATGTTGTAAGGCTCTAATAAGACGGTAATCGAACCCCGGCAGTAGCCGGGGCGCAAGCCGCATCCTCCGGGGTGCGGCTTATTTTGGGTATAAAGGGTGAGTCTAGTTACTTAAAATCAGTAAGCTGAAAATCAAATAAAACTAAAATAACGAGAGAAAACAAAGCGCCCAGTAACCAGGCCAGTAGTGGGTTGTAGAAGTGAACC
This sequence comes from Bacillota bacterium, assembly GCA_023388195.1. GTDB lineage: Bacteria > Bacillota > Negativicutes > Sporomusales > Sporomusaceae > Sporomusa. The sequence continues at coordinate 9,697 of JAEWGR010000072.1, read as the reverse complement.
CGAAGAGACGAAAATAACACGATGTTAACTAATATCGACCACCATAATGTCCAACCGTTATAATAACTTCCTATACCCACCACTAGGCTGACCGCTTCCAGCGAGGAGTAAATAACAACCCATAGTGCTATATACATGGCCTGGCGCAAGTAAGATTGTGTTGGGTAACGGGATAAAAATAAAAGCACAGTTGCAGGGTATATAGTGAAGGCGTAAAAAAGAGCAACAACAGTGTGATTTGGAAAATTTGGGCTTGGACAATAGAACCATAATGAATGATTGTACATTAAGAAATCAGATATAAAACTAAGTGCGGTCAGAAATAGGTAGGTTGGATAGTATTCTTTCCAGTTCCTCCAATCAGCCCACCGCCAAGCAGCCCAGATAAATACTGCTGCGAAAAGTATTCTCACAATGTCACCCTGGATTAGCTTTCCCGGTATATTTAAAAAAATGAGATGTACTTACTTTTATTTCCACTTTACGGCCCTGGAACATTTATTCTATAATTACTACAAACAAATGTTCTGGGAATGGGAGAGGAATATGGAAAGAAGCAAATATAAAATCTATGTAAAAATTACAGCTGAACATGATACCAAAGGCAGGATAAAACCATTATATTTGCACTGGGAGGATGGCCGGAAATTCGAAGTGGACAAGGTACTGGACGTGCGCAAGGCTGTGTCGGTGACGGGCGAAGGAATGCGGTATACTTGCCGGATTGCTGGCAAACAGGTATTTCTGTTTTGTGACGCTGGCCGCTGGTTTATAGAGAAATAATTAGTCTCTGGAGTGAGAGTAGCGCCTGATTCACTTACTGATATTGACAATAAAACAATATTTATTTGAATTTTAAAGGAATTAGGAAAATTTTGTCTAAATATATCTGTTATCCATTAATTCGGAGGTTATCTATGAAGAAAATTTTAGCAATAGTAGCGGCAGCGATGACAATAACATCTGTGTCATTTGCTTCGCCACTGAACGACTATGCTAAGGGGAAAGCCGCTATTGACTTGAATCCAAACATTAACAGTGATAGTAGCAGAGAAAATGTCAGCGGTGGCGTTACTTACGGCATTGGTAACAAATTTGCATTGCAGTATAAATATGCTGATAATAAAACTCAAAAATATCTCTATAGCGAACAGCCGATTTTGCCTAATTATGCGCAAGCTCAGCTTATTGCCTACGAAATGAATATTTTATATCAACTAGACCGCAACATAGCTGCCTATGCCGGTTGGGCAAGAGAAACTGCAAGAATTAACTTGTCCTATAATGCTGGGCCGGGCGGCGGCAGTATAATGTATCGCGAAAAAGGATCACAAAGCGGTTTTCAATTAGGTTTAATTGGAAAAGCCAAACTTGCGGAAGATCTGACTGGCTGGGCCTCTGCCGGCGCCGGCAGCAACATAGTAGGTTATGAAGTTGGTTTAGGCTATAAAATTGCTAAAAATGTTGAATGCAATGTAATTTATCGCTTTAACAAATATCGCGGGTTTACTTTCAGCAGTGGCGAGACAGAGGCTAAAATCGAGGGCGTTGGTGCTGGTGTTACTCTTGCCTTTTAAACTAGTATAAATCACCCGGTGACTGCGGTTGCCGGGTCTTTTGTTTGTCCCTGGGGGCGCAAAGGGAGCGAAACAGCAAATTTTTGGCAATTATAGGAGGATTATATAGTTAATTACCGAATAATGCTAATTATAGATAAAAATGTAAAAAGGTGGTGGTCTCTGGTGCGGCAAAATGTATTGGTTGTCTTGGCCATATCCTTATTTATCTCAATAATAGTAGGAGGTTGTAGTGACATGCAAACTACTGCGATAACTGCTGCAAGTAAATATCCTGAAAAACCAATTACTACAATCGTTCCATTTAGTGTTGGCGGCGGTATGGATTTAACAGCTCGATCTTTAGAGAAGGTGAGTTTTAAATATTTAGGGCAACCACTGGTAATTATGAATAAGCCAGGTGGGGCGGGAACACTGGGATGGAATGAACTGGCTGGAGCAAGACCGGATGGCTATACTATTGGTATAGTTGCTGTTGATATATTAATATCGTCACTTCTGGAGGCAAGCAAGTATAATTATCCAACTGCATTAGAGCCGTTGGCACAAATATCGTCTCCGCCAATGGTTTTGGGTATTAAGGCTGATCAACCCTGGAAAACGCTGGCTGATTTGATTGAATATGCAAAGGAAAATCCAGGGCAATTAAAGTCTGGCAACGGCGGTGTAGGGTCAATAGGTCATATCGTTGGTGAACTGTTTGGACAATCAGCTAACATAAAGATAGAGCAAGTTCCGTTTGCGGGAGGGAGTGAGCTGACTGCCGCTTTGTTAGGAGGGCATGTTCAATTAATTTTTCTTACTCCCGCAGCACTTAAAGAGCATGTTAAGAATGGAGCAATAAAAGTGCTGGCCGTGAGTGGCGAACGGCGATTGACTGACCCCGTATTTGCGGCAGTACCAACTTTCCAAGAGTGTGGCATTGATATTACCATAACTAACTGGTACGGAATAGCCGTTCCCAAAGAAATGCCGATCAAGGATAAAAATAAATTGGCAGAAGGGCTCAAGGCTAGTATTAATGACCCCGAATTTATGAAGATAATGCAGAATATAGGTCTCCCGATAGAATATTTAAGTCCCCAGGAATCACAAGCAAAATGGTTTGCTGACAGTCAAAAAATAAAAAAAGCATTAGAGGTAAGCGGGATGCTAGAGCAGATCAAAGCCCAGCGGAAATAAGGGGCAAAGTCGGCTGTTTACCTTGATAATGTAGTTGCCCGGTAGCTTCGCTACCGGGCTATTTTTGGCGGAGCTTGTTCAAAGCGGCAGCCTGCTTGCAGGTCCTGATTCCAGTCTTCTCCGGCCTTCTATTTAGGATTTATTTATGTGACTTTAGATAATGCGAATCTTTGAAAAACCACACTGTCGCGATACGGGATATATATAAAATACAGGTTACGCTAAGTAAGGTCCACCACCATTCCCATTGATTGTATTCTATCAATAAAGTATATTCTTCAAAAATATATTCAAACCCGGTCAATACAGAACTGATGCCGAAATAATATCCGGCTCGCATCCATTTAGATGACTGTTCCGGGTAATGGGCATTAAAGTGTACGCAAACTAACGGCAGAATAAGGTATTCAAAAATAAAGCTGCTCCTGTTTACACTGCTTAGTTCACGATATGGGTATTGGAGCAGGTTCCAATCTACTGCCATAAGGCCTAATATCCATGCGGGCAAGCCTGTAAACAGGAAAACAAAGTGAGCCTGCAATATTTTGTGTCTAGGAATAAAATAAACAGAGAATATTCCAATGATAACAGCAGTGGTTAAAATAATAGGTTCTATCAGCATATAGTTTTAGAAAATACACTGTTGAAGAACCACTCGACATATTTCCTCAAAGTATAAAAAGATATTAAATATGTGAGCAAATTCCAGTACCAGGAGAAATGTTGATACTTTATTAAATTAGTGTATCGTTCAAGCTGTACATGGAGCAACACGGTGCCGCCGCATAGTAATAACGAAAATATAAGTTGCTTATTTATAGAAGCAAATCTGGGGTAATGGAGATAATATAAGGCAAATATGGTCGGAAACAACAAGTAAGATAAGATAAAAGAGTTATCTGTAGCATTGGCAAAAAGCCGAACGGGATATTCGGCAGCATTTGTATAAACAAGCATAATACTAAAGGGCCAGCTAAAGGCTTGCGCTGCCAGCACAGCGAAGAGCGCCGCCCGTATTTGCGTTTTCTTAATCAAAAAAACAGAGGCTATGATCAAAGCAGTTACGAGGATAGATGAGATGATCGTTTCTTTGCTCAAAATGGCACCTCAATTGCTTTATATCTTATTGATAAATATAAGTATCTTCGGATGTGATATAACTATGCATTCCCTGCCGGCGGCCTGTCAATTTTTATTGCTTTCTGCCTGCAATGTGGCAGGGGCGTTGACTTGATATTATGCAATTGCATTATTATGTATTTTATGGAAGGTATTTGCAACAAATGATCGAATATTTTTTAGATAGCGTTATAATAAGGAGGTAAGAGATAGTGCGCAATAAAGCACTGGTTGTATTAGCAATATCCGTGTTATTTATTTTGGGAGGGTGTGGTGGTGATATGCAAATACAATCAATAGCTTCCGTCAATAAATACCCTGAAAAACCTATCACTCTTATCGTACCATTTAATGCAGGTGGTGGGCTGGATTTAACAGCACGCTCTTTAGAAAAAGTAAGTCTCAAATACTTAGGTCAGCCTTTGGTGGTGATTAATAAGCCTGGCGGTGCCGGTGCCCTTGGCTGGAATGAGGTTGCCGCCTCGAGTCCGGATGGATACACGTTGGGCATAACGAGTATTGATGTATTATTACTATCGCAATATGGAACAGCTAAATACAATTATTTAACGGCATTAAGTCCTGTTGTTCAGATCACTGCAACACCGGTAGTATTAGCGGTTCAGGCTGATAAGCCGTGGAAGACACTTAACGATTTGGTTGCTTATGCGAAACAAAATCCTGGAAAAATTAAATTTGGACATAGTGGTACAGGATCATTTCCTCATCTGTTAGGTGAAATGCTTGGACAAGCAGCCCAGATTCAATTAGAGCAGGTTCCTTTTTCCGGTGGGAGTGAGAGTGTTGCTGCTCTGCTGGGCGGTCATATAGAAGTAAATTTTACAAGTCCTACTGCAGTCAGTGAACATGTTAAAAATGGCAAACTGAGAGTATTGGCAATAACGGGCATTAAGCGCCTTAGTGATCCTGTATTTGCATCAGTACCTACTTTTAAAGAACAAGGGTTAGATATTACCTTAACTAATTGGTATGGTATTGCCATTCCTAAGGAAACTCCAGCTAAGGTAAAAAGTAAACTGGCCGAAGGACTTAAGGCTACCATTGCAGATCCGGAAGTGGCGAAAAACTTAGCGGCCATAGGGGTTGCTGTAGAATACTTGAGCCCGGAAGAATTTCAAATGAAATGGCTGGCCGACAGCGAGACATTGTCTAAAACGCTAAAAGAGACCGGGGTCTTAGACCGAATTAAGGCTCAGAAAAAATAATGATCTGACTCCGCAACAATAATCAGTAATGCTGCAGAGCGGCACTCCTGATTATTGTTTTATTGTTGCGGTGGTTAATACTAAAAATGCCTGTGCTGCAAGCAGCGAAAGCGGAATATCCATATCAAAAATAGAGAGGATAGGAGATAGGATCAGATCCCTGACGGTTCATTTATGCCCTGTTGTTGTAAGGCCGAAAAATTTTTCTTGGTTTTGCAGACAAGCAGTGTTATAATAATTTACATATAATGGAAATAGAGAGGCGTGATATATAAGCATGTTTGAGGAGTTAGTGTTACGCATTAAGAATCAGCTAATTGCCAATGGGATTAACAATTTTGCTATTCATGACGGCGAGATCCAATTTATGAATGCCGCTGATAAGGCCAGGGGCGAAGAAATTATGTTTGAATATCTTCGCCATCAGCTTGGTGAAAAGGCGACAATATGTAATTAAGGGGAGTAATCGCCTGACATGACCTAATAATGGCTGTTATTTGGGGAAGAAAAATACCGCCTGTGAGGCGGTATGTGTATAAATTAAGGAACAGCCATGCGAGGCAGTCAAAGTAAACCCTGCTTAGCTTAGGGTTTACTTAACTGCTCCGAACTATCAGTTATACTTTAAAATCGACATGATCGCCAACACCGGCCATTGGTGCAGAGTGCGGCCTGGTTACTTCATTCTGACTCAATTTTTTGGGGCGGAACTTCTTTTTTGGTCTCGGCTGATCCTCGGGCTGAAAATCGAAATAGTTAGCTACTACTTTGCGGATAGGCAATGTTCTTTGAATAGGTTGTACTGGTTCAACACGATCCACAATACCACCTCCCTGATTTAGCCATCAGATCAATTCAGGTCGTATGTAACGAGTAATGCTTGTAAGTATAGTATAACATTAGGAGGCCGAGGCCCCAAGCTCTGGGATCAGCTATTTTGTGTATTTATTAATAAAGCTGCTCCTTTTTTCTTAAAAACTCCTGCCTGGTAATTGCAGAAACGTGGCTGTAACCGAAGGCGTTCAAATAGGACGGCTTCTATTTATTTTGCCGATGTGTTGATGAATAATTTCACTAAACTTAATAACTTTACATATAATGAGATTGTAGGGTAACTCAGCCCTGTTTGTGTGAATTCCAAACAATAAAGGAGCGACGCAATGCTGGCATATGAGAATTTTTCAAAGATTAAGCAGGCAATAGCCGCCGAAACAGTTGGTAAAACGATCACCTTAAGGAATGTACTGAAGGTGCTGAAAAGCCTGGAACAGTGTAAGCTTCATGTAACGCTGGCCGACAGTATCAATAGTGATATCGACGGCGGGGTACAAAACGAGGTAATTGCCGATAAGTTCTTTGGGGCAGCGCGACGCCTGCAACTGGTGTTTATTGAGAGCTTGTGTATCGGTACCTATAAAAAACAGAGAACTATTGCAATACTCAATTTAGTGATAGAACAAATAGATACGGAGCAACTATACCTTGTGCCGGAATTGGCAATTGATATCAGTGAGTGGCGATATGAGGCAGTCTAATGACTATCAGCCGCCAAACAGGCGGTTTTTCTGGGGCTACCGGAATTTGTACTAAATTTAGTGGAAGGACTATACCTAAGCACAGGCCGCTGCGGCCGGCGTCCTGAAGGACTTGGCACAATGGTTTATTGAGCGGCCTGTGTGGCAATTCTTTAGCGTTGACATAGTATATAATAAAGCGGCTAAAGGGGTGATTGCTATGGCTCGTTGTCCAAATTGCGGGACTAGACTGTCACGCCAACTCATAATCGGCGTAGGAAGCGTTGGCTGGGGTGGCAATAAATGGGGTAACTGGTATAAGCCTGGCTGGGGTGGCAATTGGGGCTGGCCTGGCTGGAATTGGAACAAATTTGGCTGGGGCTATCCCGGTGGGGGCAAACCCTGGCATTGGATTCATGGTTGGAGATCTAACGAGTATGAGTATGACGACAATTAGTATTTTGTTTCGCAGGCTGCTGATCTTATTGGATTGGCAGCTTTAGCTTTTGCTGGCATGGGGTTCCTGTTTTGCTCTTGAGCTATAGAATTTTGACAATTTGTTAGTAGAAGTGGATTTTTCAAAGAGATTTCCAAGGCTTTTTAGCGATAATGAAGTCAAACCTACTTATTTTAGTGAAAAAGGAGCATATAATATGGCGATAACATCCATTGGCCAGACTGGCAGTACTCAAGTAAGTCAAGTCAGCAGTCAGAATGAGACTAAAAGTCTGGAACAAAAAAAACAAGCCCTGCAAAAAGAAATTAATGAAATAAATCAGGACCAAAAGACTTCTGACACAGATAAGCAAAAGAAAGTTCAGGTAATTCAGGCCCAAATTCAAGTGATTGAGACCCAAATACAACAGATGAAACAGAAAAATACAGAGGTTCAAGCTGTCAGTTCAGACCAAAAAAGTACTGAGAAAAGTGTTGAGAATAAACAGGAGCTTGTGCGCCAACGGGTAGATATAGAAATATAAGCTGGTATATAAAAACATTCGGAGTGCATACTGCATAGAATCCGAATGTTTTTTTATTTCTTCCAGCAAAATTTATCAACGCAATGAACCCTGTGCTGTGTGTCTTAAGAGAAATCTTTGCCTTACAGGCACAGAACCGTTTTTTGTAAAGGAATGAGGCGGCGAGCCTGTTTGATAAAAAAATCTGTGACTGGCACTACAGATTTTGCTAAAATAAGGATAGTTGGCAAATGGAGAACAAGGGGCGGAATAAGCAAGGAGGTCGCCGGTATGCTGGAGAAGGTGGATTTGAAGAAGAAAATTGCCAAAGCCGAATATAAGGAAATGATTGACGGATTACGGGAACGGTTGGGGGCATTGCAGCGCCAGGCCCGGGACTTAGGGATGCCGGTCTTAATTATTTTTGAAGGCTGGGATGCAGCCGGCAAAGGAACGCTGATTAATGAACTGATTTTATCGCTTGATCCCCGGGGCTTTAATGTTTATTCAATTGGCGAGCCCAATGAAGAGGCTCTGAAAAGACCTTATTTCTGGCGATTTTGGAATAAAATCCCGGCGCGGGGGCGGATTGTTGTCCTGGATAGAAGCTGGTATACCAAAATTCTGGCGGACAGAGTAGCTAACGTTGCTGCAGATTGCAGTGTGCAAGACGCATACCATGACAGCCTGGCTTTTGAGCGGCAGTTAGCTGATGACGGGACATTAATTATTAAGCTGTTTTTGCATATTAGCGAGCGCGAACAGCGTAAACGGCTGGAGAAACTGGAACAGGATCCGGCTACTGCCTGGCGGGTAACTGCGACTGATTGGGAGCATCACCGTCAGTATGCTGATTTTCTGCTGGCGACAGAAGAAATGATGCAGCGGACAGATGCTGAATATGGAGCCTGGACAATTGTTGAAGCGCATGACCGGCGGTATGCAACTTTAAAAATTATTACCACGGTTAGTGGGGCTTTGGAAAAACGTCTGGCCATGCCAGTACCGGCAGCGCCGGCAAAGGATGACCGGTTACCTGGTATGGCATTGTCTGCTTTGACATTGCCGAAAATATTTACCTCATCAATTCTTGACGGGGTTGACCTGACTAAAACGATTAAAGATACGGAATATGAAAGCTTGATGAAGCTTAACCAAGCCCGGGTGAGGGAACTGGAACATATTATTTACAGCAAACGTATGCCGGTGATTATTGTGTTTGAAGGCTGGGATGCTGGCGGCAAAGGCGGTGCCATCCGCCGACTTACCCAAAATATGGATCCCCGCGGCTATACGGTGCATCCAACCAGTGCGCCAACGGCTGAAGAAAAAGCGCATCATTATTTGTGGCGTTTCTGGCGTAATGTCCCTAAAGCGGGTCACATTGCGATTTTTGACCGCAGCTGGTATGGGCGGGTTCTGGTTGAGCGGGTGGAAGGTTACTGCGAGAATACAGATTGGCGGCGGGCTTACAAAGAAATTAATGAAATGGAGGAGCAGTGGACCAGTTTTGGTGCCGTCCTAATAAAGTTCTGGCTGCATATTGATAAAGATGAACAGCAGCGTCGCTTTGAAGAACGTTTGGCTAATCCGGGCAAGCAGTGGAAAATTACCGGTGAAGACTGGCGCAACCGGGAAAAATGGGAGCTATACGAGCTGGCTGTGGACGAAATGTTTTTCCGTACAAGCACAAGCTATGCCCCCTGGACGCTGGTAGAAGCCAACTCCAAGGAATACGCCAGGACAAAGGTTATGCAAACCGTAATAGCTGCTATTGAAAGTAAGCTGTAAGTAAAAAAAGGCCGGGACTGCATCCCGGCCTTTTTGGTATCAATACATTACGGAGATAAAAACGCCTATAACCTAAAGGGTCCAGTCTTTACTTATCAGCGGCGTTGTTTATTATTAGTATCACGGTTCTTGAATTTTTCCCACAAGAAACGTCCGGCCATAAATACTGCGGCCAATAAAATGACATTGAACAACATTCCCATCATGGAGGCAAACATGCCGGTGTCACCAAAACCAAACATGCCGCCAAGCATGCTGCCTAAGAGCATGCCGCCGCCAAAGAGGCCGGCACTGCGCAGGAACCCACCGCCGGTTTGTTGTTGTTGTGC
>JAEWGR010000145.1 GCA_023388195.1 Bacillota bacterium | reverse complement strand
GATTAATGTCACTTAGTTTCTCCAGTTCACTGGCCAGGGTTTTGGGGGCATAGGTATAGTTGATGTCGAGGGTTACAATGCCGCCGTTATAACTGCGCACATACACATTTTTGACACCGCGTAGCTGCCTGAGATCGTTTTCCAGCAGGCTGACCTTGGTGTAACTGGTAATCCCTTTTACGACCAGCTGCACCCCCTTTTCCGGATTACTGGCAAAGGCCATGAGCTGTTGGACCATATAATCGCCCATCTTTTCCCCGGCTTCAGTGAGCGCTAATTTGGCCGCAATAAATTCGGACGAATGGACGCCTGTACCATACAGACCGTTGGTAGCAATGACTTCACCGGTATCGGCCTTTATAATTTTTGCCTCCAGCCGGGCCCCGCAGGATACCAGGCCGTACTGGAAGCTATTGCGGGTACTGAAAGCCTCCCCAACAATGATATAGTCAAGCCCCTGGCTGCTGGCAAAGGCCAGGGCTTCATCACGGTTGCCCTGGATGAGTGATTTGACGGTATTGGTATAACGGATATTCTGGATTTGCCGGGCATCAACCAGCCGGCTGAAGCCGGCTTCAATTAATTTTTTAATAATGGCGGTTTCGCCGGCAGGATCCGGTATTCGTGCTGAAAGATGGTATTCCGGGATGATGACCCCAATACGCGGATCACGCAATCCCTGCTCAATCAGCTTTAAGCGCTGCAACTGCCCCATTAACCGGGAGTTCGGATTGGTATCAACCTGAACGCGGGCGGTCACAATGGTTTGCCCTGACTGGTTGTGCTCGCTGACAATGGTCCAGTCCTGAACGAACCCGCGGGATTTTGTATAGATCTCGTCCCGGACGACCTCGGCATTTTGGACAAGTGTCTGGGCATCAACCAGGGTGCCAACCGCCTGCTCAACCGCATTGCGCAGAGCATCATTAACGGCTTCTTCTCTATTAAGTCCATAGCCCTGGACGGTAACCTCCCTGGCCAGCGCCAGCGGCATGACTAGAAATAAACTCAGGACGGCCATGGTTATAATCAAAATGAGTCTTTGCAAAACTTTCACCACCTAATCCTTGGGTAACCTATTTCTTTCTTATTTTGTCGCCGGCCTGAATGCCGATAGCAGAACCCTGCACATCACCAATGGCCATATCATTTTCGACATTGCAAATTTTGATTGTGGCAATGTCAAACTTCTCCGCTCCCAGAATCCGGCCGGTCACGGGATGGGTGATCAGCTTGCCTTCACGGAAAACGATATAGGATTGGCCAGGTTGCACGCCTTGCTCGCGGCCCAGGTCAATGTATACTTTTTTACCGGAGGTCTGCACCACAAAACCTTCCAGGGGGTTAACCTGATTGATTTTGTCTACCACTTTGATCACGGCTTTGCGGGCTGCTTCTGAAAACGCCGAGTTGCTCTGGCCCTGCGCGTAAATGGCACGGCCGCTGTTATCGTTAAGAGAACCCATTGATACGATACCATCTGCCTGATCAGCCCATAAAATATTGCCGCTGTTGGCGTCAATCATGCGGACCGATAAAACCACCTTGACTTGTGTTTGCGTTGCTAACCCGAAGAGATTAACCTGTTGGGCACCGGCTTCCACGATCTTGCCAACGACCAGATAGTCGAGGCCGTCAAATTTAACATATTGAGAAGGTCCGGTGCTGAACCCGTCAAGCCCCAGCTTTTTCTCCCTCATCATCTGAGCCAGTTGCTCACGCTCGATTACCAGATAAGATTTGTTTTTTACCAGTTCGTTTACCAGGGTATCGCAAACACCTCTTCCCATCGCCCGGTCTGAAACCTGGGAAGCATTTTCAAAATCTACAATGCCGATGCGCTTTTTTTCCCCGGCCCAGGCGGTAGATGGGCTCATAACCCCTACGAAGCAGGTGAACAAAAAGACAATAAGTAGTAAGACGGGGATATTCTTTTTTGACACGGAAACCATTCCTCTCCAATTTTTCATGATTTTAGTATTTCGCGTAATAGGAATAATTTCCTGCCCTTTTCCAGTTAATAATCAAAAATATCCCTATTAATAGCCTATAAAACAAAAAAAACCGGGGTTATCTCCCCGGCTTTTACACAAATTAATCTATTAAAACATATCTTTCCGCCACAATCCAAAAGCACTAAGGGCGGTAACGGCTCCGGCAAACAGCAGTGTGATAGAAAAGCCGCCCGGGCTGCCACTCAGCGGTATATCAACATTCATGCCCATAAAACTGGCTACCATTGTCGGAATTGCCAGTATAATGGTCATCGAAGCCAGGAATTTCATAACCCGGTTAAGATTGTTGGAAATGATGGAGGTGAAGGTATCCATCATGCCATTCAAGATGCGGCTGTACATCTCAACCATTTCAATGGCCTGCTTGTTTTCGATGATAACATCTTCTAAAAGATCCTCGTCTTCTTCGTAGATCTTGATAAGGTGCTGTACCTGACTGGTGGAACGCAGTCTGAGCAGTTTTTCAAGGACAATACCGTTAGAACGTAAGGAGGCGGCAAAATAGGTTAAGCCTTTTTGCAGCTCCAGGAGCTGAAATATTTCCTTATTTTGCATTGACCGCCGTAAATAGCGCTCAATCTCATCGGTGCGGCGGTTAATCTGTTTTAGATATTTTAGATAGAGGGCCGCCGATTTGTATAAGATCTGAAAAAGGAAGCGGGTTTTTTTAAAAGTACTGAAAGCCCGTGCATTTTCCGAATTAAAATCAGCCAGCACATCGTTGGCTTCCAAACAAATGGTGATGATAAATTCGGGTGTCAAAACGATGCCTAATGGCAAAGCGTCGTAGCTGTCGTGGCCACGGGTAACCGGAATATTGGTAATGACCAGCATAGAATCTTCATCAAGCTCAATACGGGAACGTTCTTCTTCATCCAGAGCCGCTTTCAGAAAATCCAGCGGGCTGCCGGTGGCTGCCGCCACTTGTTCAAGTTCTTCCGGGGTCGGGTTTATAAGTTTGAGCCAGGCACCCTTTTCAAGGGTCTGCAGTGTTAATTCAAATAGACGCGTACAGTTGCTGCGGTAAATTTTTAGCATAATTGCTCCCCCTTTCTTCCGTTGAGGGGAATACAAATTTCTGCTGAGTTGCCAACGAGCAGGAGATAATATTAAATGGTATGATCCTGTACGCTCAGACAAACATCAGGCGAGAAAAAATGGAATATTCCCCTGTATTTAATTAAAATCGACAGAATCGGCCCGCCAGGTCGGTCTATATCCATCTATCTCACCTACTTTTAGATTTCTACTGATTATCTTTCGATAACTCTATAAAGAATATAATTCTGTTTACGTTATTAGTCAACCTTTTTATGAAAAATTAATCTGATTTTTACCGTTTCTTAGCATAGGGCCAGCTCCCTATATGGTAGAATGTTACTAAATCTACTGTTCTATGTATTAATGTATTAAATGGACAGACTGAGTGTGACCGCAATGCCGATAAGAAGGGAGTGAGTTAGAGATGAAGGATGTATTAGTAGATATAAAATTAACAGAAGAAGAACTGGCTGAGCTGCTGCGGGATCTGCCCAAAATCGTTCTCGAACTGGAAACTGCCTGCAGTACAGACTCTAATTAGATTTATTTCTAAAAATTACCTGCGGCTGTTTTGTTGACAAGGCCGATTCACGTTTGTTATAATACTAAATGTGTCAGTAACGGAGGGGTGTCCGAGTGGTTTATGGAGCTGGTCTTGAAAACCAGTGATCCCGCAAGGGACCGTGGGTTCGAATCCCACCCCCTCCGCCATTATATCCAGTTGACTTACCCCATAGGGGCTGATATAATATTGTGTATAATTCATCAAACACGGAGTGGTACTCAAGTGGCTGAAGAGGACGGTTTGCTAAATCGTTAGAGGTCGTGAGGCCTGCCAGGGTTCAAATCCCTGCCACTCCGCCATACATTAGCAAGTGCGGCTACTGGTTAAAACCAGTAGCCGTTTTTGTTAAACAGGAGGGCCGGGGAATTGTTTCAAGAGAGATTTTTGGCGTTAGGATGGTATTAGCGATTGCAGGAGTTTTATTTGAGCTGCAAAAGTAATTGACAAACTATTACAGAAAGTGCTATTCTTGGAATAATAATACTGCAATTGTGAATTGATTAACAATTGAATAAGTAATGAAATAGGTGCCCGAAGGGGCTTAATAGGGAAGACCGGTGTAAAACCGGCGCGGTCCCGCCACTGTAATGGGGAACATCTTCGCAAGAAAGTCACTGAAGCGTATGCTTTGGGAAGGCGCGAAGGAGTCATGATCCAGAGCCAGGAGAACTGCCTGTTTGACAATCACCGTTTACCTACGAGCGATAGGGAGGGGATTACGCTGACAGCCTGGATCTGCTTTTTACCGGGTCCTGTTCTAGCTTTAATACTTTGCCCTTCCTTAATCTGGAGGGGTTTTTTGCTGTTTTGAATTCGTCCGGTGGTATGGGAGGTTAGTGACGCCATTACAGGAAAGAGGAGGTTTTCGTGATCGAGCTGTTAACGGTTCAGATTCTGCAGCAAACTTTAGAAATTGCAATATATGGTCAGGTGAAAGGGGGCGGTGTCTATGCGGCAGTTAATCAGTCTGTCTAACTGTCCTAATAGACAGGAACACAGTCCGGCTAATTATGACTGGCTGGAGCCTTTGCTGGCCCGCCGCCACCTTGATGGTATTGAAGTCGATCTGAGGAACATAGGGGAACTTAAGGAGTTGCCAGCGCCCAGGATTAGCGGTGCACACCTTAGTCTGGGGGCTTCATGGCTCGATTTTTGGCGCCAGGACCGTCAGGCGCTCCTGTACCAGTTCGGCAGCGAAGCAGGCATAAACGCGCGATATGGGACTTTGGACCGGGATGAATGGCTGGAAGGCTGGCGGCAGAAGATCGACGTCGCCTGGGCTGCAGGTGCCAGGTACCTGGTTTTGCCTGTCAGTGAGGTTAAGCCTTGGGAAACCTATACCTGGCAGTTTGGTACCAACGACACGGACGTAGCTGCTGCGGCTGTTGAAGTCGTTAATGAACTGATAGCCCGGATGCCCGCGGATATGACAATTTTATTTGCCAACCAGTGGTGGCCAGGCCTGCGGCTGCTGGATAAAAAAATAGCGGCCAGGCTGATCCATGGGGTTAAGCATCCTAACATTGGTTTTATGCTGGACACCGGGCATTTGATGAATACCAACCAAAAATTAAAGACTGAGGTTGAGAGTGTTGAGTACATCCTGGCGGTGTTGCGCAAACTCGGCCCGTACGGACGCTATATTCGGGGGGTGCACCTAAATTGCTCCCTTTCAGGCGAATATGTACAGCGCAAGCAAAAACAGGGAGATGGGGGTGCCGGTGGGAAGGCCGAATTGGCGGCCCACTTGGTGAACATCGATGAGCATCGGCCCTTTAGGGTGCCGGCAGTCAAACGAATTATCTATGCTGTAAGACCGGAGCTATTAGTACATCACTTCCGGGCCGAACTGATCTGCGACTGGGAGCGTAAAATCCGGCGACAGCAGGAGGCCTTGCTCAGTCCGGCGGAGCGAAGGCGGCAGGGTGTGGGCATCTGCCGGTAAAAGCTGCCTGCTGGCAGCTCTACATGAGTGGCTATATTGAAATATTGTAAGCAAATATCATACGAGCGGGAAAAGCAAAAGAGGCTTCGGGAGAGTGACCCGGAACCTCTTTTTTTAGTATTTCTCAGGATTTAGTACCGGTGAAGGCTTTGTTATTCAGCCAGGTTATGATGGCTGCACCGGCTGAGGCGGCATGGTCTGATAAATGATGATCCCCATCTTTATATAGCTGTAGCTCCTTTGCGCCTGCTGCCAGATTATATATGTCATAAGCCTGGCTGACAGGCACTACTGCATCGGCAGTACCGTGGAGTATGAGCAATGGGGTGTGGGCGAGGCGTTTAACAGCTGCCAGCAGATCATGGTTATCGAAATCGCGGATAAAATCCGCTGTTAGAAACAGGCGGCCATATTCATCTGTTATACTTAGGCTTTTTTCAGTTAGCAGTTCATTATAGTGAACACCTAAGGCTAATTGAAAAGTAGCTGTCAAGTCCCAGGGCGTTGACCAGAGAATAAGGCCTGCTATTGTCTGGTCAGCTGCGGCTACGGCCAGTGAGGCGCTGCCGCCCATGCTGCGGCCTAACAATATCGTCCTTTTGCCGACAGCCTGGCGTGAATATTCAATAACGGCAGTTAGCTCGGCCGTTTGACAAGTTAAGTTCTGGAGCGGGGTAAAATCATACCGGATTACATGCAGGCCGGCGGCGGCCAGTGTCTCGGCAAGCCGCAGAGCCCGTCCGCCTCCCTCCTTCGTGCCCCGGAAGCCATGAGAAACAATCAGCGTTGTTTCTGACGGCTTGTGCGACCGGTGGAGGAGGCCGTTTAACGTGTCCTTCCCACTAGGGATAGCGATGGATTCCATTGCATACATACCTCACAGAAGTTTTAATTACCGGGCAAGTATTATATCGGTTTGGACATACTGAAACTATAGCACAAAATTAAACAAAGGAGAATAACTGTATTGCTGCAGCAAGCTGCTGCTTTAACCCCGATAAGGTATAGGGAAAGGAGAATTTGGATGACAGGAATAATGTTGGGATATTTGATCAGCAATTTTTTGATTGACAGTCATCAGTATGCGCAATGGAGCCAATTAAATACAGAAGATCTAAAAGCTGCTCTGGCAGCAGCAGGCATTATGACTGCAAGCGAGTTTGACAGTTTGAGTGTCCAGCTTACAGCCAGTCTGGAAATGAATGAGGTACAGGATGAATACAGCTGACCGGAGCAATTGCGTTGTGACCGGCCGCACAAGTCAGCACACAGGAGACAAAAATAAGTGCATAGTGGAAAAGGGAATATGGTAATAAGACCTGATTCTAGCAATAGATAGTGATGCAAAAAAAGAGGAAATTATGTGAATAATTAACCTTTTGGCAGAAATGAGGATATGGCTTGTTTCTGCTTTTCCGTTGCCCCCCAAAAGACCGGTTTTTGCGGAGGCAGGCCATATAGGTTGCTCCTTATGTAAAGATCTGCAACCGGTTGATAAACGCATACAGGCTGTGAAATATCAGAAGAATATCTGAATTTAGGGGATGTATACAATATTTCGCTGATTGAGGGACTTGCACATTTAGTGATACCTTGATAAAATGAACTTTATCCACACCTTTAATATCTGATACTAAAACTAGATATGGGGAGATGGAAGTGTTACCATGTACTGAGTGTGCATGGTAGCAGTAATCAAATCTACAACAGAGGAGTGCAGTAAATGGAGTTTTTGTTAGCGCTAGCTAGTATCATGATGGTGAACATCGTGCTTAGCGGCGACAATGCAGTGGTCATTGCCATGGCCAGCCGTTGTTTGCCCCCGAAGCAGCAAAAGATGGCCGTCCTGTGGGGTAGCGCCGGGGCAATAGGGCTGCGGGTTATTTTGACACTTGTAGCGGTTGTACTCTTGCAAATACCCTATGTACAGTTTCTCGGTGGCGTACTCCTTATCTGGATTGCAGCTAAACTGCTGATGGAAGATAAGTGTGAGGAGAACGTTGAAGCCAGCGGTTCCTTTATGAAGGCCATCAAGACAATTATTGTTGCCGATTTGGTAATGAGTCTTGATAATACTCTGGCTATTGCAGCTGTGGCTAAAGGCGATTTTATGTTGCTGGGGCTGGGGCTGGCCCTTAGTATCCCGCTCATTATTTTTGGCAGTCAGCTTATTATTAAAATTATGGATAAATATCCGGTGGTTGTTTATGGCGGTGCTGCTTTGATCGCCTGGACTGCCGGTGAGATGATGCTTAATGATCACAAAATAGGTCCTGTTATTCATGGGCTGTTGCCGGCATGGCTAATCCCCGCCGTTATTACCGTTGGGGTGTTGGGGGCAAGTGCCTGGTGGAAAAAAAGCCGCAGGGAACAAACGGCCGGCACCGGCCAGTCTGCCCATCAATAAGCTGCCAAGGCTTATGAAGGTAGTATTGAAAGGCATCGCTTTAGAGCGATGTCTTTTTTGCATAACCAGAAAAGCTTATTTCTGAGCATAAGTAAGAACGCATACCGTAAGCGTCACAGGCGGCTTCTGCCGCCGTCTTTAAAAGACTAGCCACAAGCCTAGTCTTTTTTTATGCAGGTAATTGCTGGCGCACAGCGAATAATTAATAGGAGAATTTTGTAATCTAAGGAAGGGTTGACTACGATGGTGGCAATGCCTGCCCATATTCAAAAACGTCTGGCTTTGTTTTTGCTGTTAACAATAGTGGCGCTGGTTGGTTTGGCTGTTAGAATAGCCTGGATTCAGTTTGGCGAAGGCCAGCGGCTTAGTGCTAAAGTACGGGACCAACTTAAGGAAAACCGGATTATGCAGTCACCGCGCGGTACTATTTATGACCGTAATGGGCGGGAACTGGCTGTTAGCAGTATGACAAAATCATTATACGCTAATCCCCAGGAGGTCAAGGATGCCGCGTTGCTGACCGAACTGTTGGCCTCTGTCCTTAATATCAACCCTGAGGGAATCAAAGAACGCCTGGCTACAGGGGCAAGTTTCATTTGGATAAAGCGGACTCTTGAACCGGAGCAGGCTAATGCAGTAACGAGGCTTATTAAGGAACACGGGTTGACCGGCCTTGGGTTTGTTGAAGAGAGTAAACGTTATTATCCTAATGACAGCTTGGCAGCTCAGGTCTTAGGGTTTGTCGGCACAGATGATGTTGGTCTTGAAGGGATTGAAATGACGCTTGACAAGACCATTAAAGGGCGGGAACTCAAGCAGGTCATAGACACCGACAGTCATGGCACGCCGATATTTAAATCCATATTTTCCTTTATTCCTGAAAAGCAAGGTAAATCGGTTTATTTGACCATCGACAGTGCAATACAGTATATCGTAGAGCGGACGCTGGATGAGGCTATGGCTAAGACCGGAGCTAAGGCAGCTACCGTAATTATTATGCAGCCAAAAACAGGAGAAATCCTGGCGATGGCCAGCCGGCCTACCTATAACCCTAATCAGTTTGAACGCTACAGCCCGGAGCAGTGGAAAAACCGGGCGGTATCTATTGTTTATGAGCCTGGCTCGACATTTAAGTCCGTTATTGCTGCCGCTGCTCTGGAGGACGGAAAGGTGCGGCCCGATGAGCATTTCATTGATAAGGGGTTTATTGAGATTTCGGGGCGGCGGATAAAAAACTGGAGTGATGAAAGCTACGGCGATGTATCCTTTCTCGATATTATCAAGAATTCAATTAACACCGGCTTTGTCCAGGTTGGCATGCGGGTGGGGGCGGCCAAGCTGACAAGCTATGTGCGTAATTTTGGTTTTGGCAAACCGTCCGGTATTGAATTGCCGGGTGAGGAAGCGGGGCTGATGTTTGACCCTAAAGAAATGCGGGACAGCGATACGGCGACCATGTCCATCGGTCAGAGTATTGCCGTTACTCCGCTTCAACTGACTGCGGCTATTGCGGCTATTGCAAATGACGGTGTATTGCTGAAACCGCGGATTATAAGAGAATACCGTAATAATGACGGTACCCTGGCCGATGTATTTGAACCCATTTCTGTTCGTCAGGCCATCAGTCCGGAAACCGCGCGTACACTTACAGGTATGCTGGCGAAGGTGGTCAGTGAGGGCGGCGGCAAAAAAGCCGCCGTAACAGGTTACCATTTTGCCGGTAAAACAGGAACTGCAGAGAAAACCAATCCCGACGGCAGCGGCTATTTGTCAGGCCACTATATTGCCTCCTTTGGCGGGTACGGTCCGATCGAAGACCCGCAGGTTGTTGGTCTGGTTGTATTGGACGATCCGGCAGGCATCTATTATGGCGGTGAGATTGCCGCACCGGTATTCAGTGATATTATGTCGCAGGTAATGCGGTATCTGAATATCCGGCCTTATGACGGTAATCCGCTGCTGCCACCGCCTAATCCCGTGGCTGCAGGTGGTGCGCAGCCATACTCTGTTCCGGCGGAGACAAGGCCATCAGTGCCGCTGCCGCCCGGGCAGGTGCCAGTGCCGGCACTGAGCGGCAAAACAATCAGAGAAGCAGGGGAAGAACTGCACGACCTGGGGCTGACGTTTGTGCCTGTCGGGACAGGGACCGCAGTAAAGCAAAACATAGCTCCTTATGTGGCTGTAAAACAGGGGACGGAAATTATTGTTTACTTTGAACAAAAATAGAGGGGGCTGCAGATGAACGATACATATCAATTGGCCCGGCTATTAGCTGAAATCGCCCAGCTCCTGGAGCTGGGCGGTGAGAATACATTCAAAATCCGCGCTTATCAGAATGCCGCCCGTACTATGGAACAATTTGACGGTAATCTTACTGATCCTGATGTAGAAGTAAAATTAACAGGCCTTAAGGGGATTGGCCCGGCCCTCCGGGAAATAATCCGTGAATACATTGCGACTGGGCGGATAAGCTATTATGAAGAACTCAAAAGCGGTTTGCCGCCTGTACTTTTCGAATTAATGGCACTTCCTGGTCTGGGAGCCAAGAAAGCTTGGGCCTTACATACGCAGCTTGGTATCCATTCCTTGGGGGAGCTAGAGTATGCCTGCCGGGAAAACCGGCTGGTAACCTTGTCCGGTTTTGGCAGTAAGACCCAGGAAAGGATTCAACAGGGTATTGAAGATATGAAAAAATTTCAAGGCCAATTTATCCTTGGTGACGCGTGGCCGGTAGCCGACCTGATTGTCGAATATCTTAAACTTCAGGCCGGTGTGGAGCGCGTTGATATTGTCGGCACCATTCGCAGAGGAGTTGAGGTTGTCAGCTCAATTGAAATTTTAGCTGCTTGCTCTGCGCCTGCCAGTCTGGCCACCGGGGTAAGGAGTATGCAGGGAATCGATCACATCATAAGTGATGAGGCTGATAAATGCGTAATCAGGCTGATAAACGGCCTTGTTTGCACTATTTATATTGTTAGTGCTGATGAATACTGGGCAGCGCTGGTTTATTACACCGGCAGTGCTGCTTATGTTGCCAAACTGGAAGAACAGGCCAGGCAGCAAGGCTTATTGTTTAATGCAGCCGGACTAACTAATAGCAGAGGTGGCAAGATAGCCGTAGATGATGAGCAGAATCTTTTTTCACTGCTGCATGTAAATTACGCTGAGCCTGAGTGCCGGGAAGACGAGGACAAGCTTGACCCGCCCGGGTCAGAACAGGTTTTACTGGCGTCTTTATCAGACATTCAGGGTGTATTTCATGTTCATACTTCTTATTCGGACGGAGCGGCGAGCCTGGCTGACATGGCGTCTGCTGCCAGACAACGGGGCTGGAGTTATCTGGGCATTGCCGATCATAGCCGCACCGCTGTTTATGCGCGCGGCCTCAGTATTGAAACCGTCAGGGCGCAGCGGCGGGAGATTGAAAAATTGAATGCTAATCAGTCCGGATTTGCAATTTTGGCAGGCATTGAAAGCGATATATTGCCTGATGGATCCCTGGATTATCCTGAGGAAATACTGGCAGAATTTGATTTCGTAGTGGCCTCGGTTCACTCTGCTTTCCGGCAGACGGAAGCGGATATGACGCGGCGGATCGTAAAGGCTGTACAAAACCGTTATGTAACTATGCTGGGACATCCGACCGGGCGGCTGCTATTAGGCCGAAAAGGATATGCTGTTAATTTGACTGAGGTCATTCAGGCTGCTGCTCACAGTGGCACCATGCTTGAGATTAATGCCAGCCCCCATCGGCTTGATCTTGACTGGCGCTGGTGCCGGCTGGCAAAGGAACACGGCATTTTGTTTGCTATTAACCCTGATGCGCATAGTGTCAGCGAATTTAATTATATGCGTTATGGCGTGGCGGTTGCCCGCAAAGCGGGGCTGACTGCCAGTGATATTATTAATTCCCGTCCGTTGCCCACTGTCTTGCAATTGCTGCAGCAAAAGCGTCAATAACCTAAAGCAACGCTGAAAAGCACATAAGAGATGGCATTGTGCCATCTCTTATGTTAACTTAATTAATTGCTGCTGTTAATGTCATATTGAGAAGTCATGGTGGTGCCGGTAGTGGCAGTTGAAGTGGTAGTGCTTTGGCCGCCTAATGATGATTCATATTGCTCGATCATCTTGCGCACCATATGGCCGCCAACCCGGCCGCAATCGGCAGAGGTCATGGTGTACCATCCCTGGCTGCGGACTTTTTCACTAATTCCCAATTCATTGGCAACTTCCATTTTCATGCGGTCAAGGGCGTTTTCGGCGCCAGGATTAACTGGTTTTCTGCTTCTAGACATGTAGTAAAGCACCTCCTGAAATTTTTCTAAACCTAGTATCTGCGACTGCGTGCATCATTATCCCATAAATATTATGTTAATTAAGTGAAATATTGCCAATCCTTTGTTGACTTATTCTGTAAAAAAATAGTGTGATTTTTTTGGAAGGAATTTACAGAGAAAAGGAGAACTTTATATGCACTGCAACGTTAAAATATACCTGTCACCTAAGGCGTGGAGCCCTTATGCATGAAATGGCAATCGCCCAGGGCATTCTGGAGTTGGCTGTTGACACCGCTGTCAGTCATGGTGCTGGTAAAATAACAGGCATTCGGGTATTGGCAGGCGAATTAACCGGTATTGTACCTGAAGCACTCGAGTTTGGTTTTGCAGCTTTGGCCGAGGGGACAATGGCAGCGGGTGCGTGTTTATCAATTAGTACTGTCCCGCTCACTGGTCATTGTCTGGATTGTGGCGATGAGCGCCGGGTTGACAAGTATCGCTTTATTTGTGCGGCTTGCGGCTCATATGCAATTGAGATTGTATCCGGACGGGAGTTAAAAGTTGAAAGTGTGGAGGTAGAGTAGCAGTGGAAATTCCTGTTATGAGTAATATTCTTCATAAAAATGATGAGAATGCGGCCGAATTAAACACTATGCTGACAAACCGGGGGATTTTCACGGTTAATTTAATGGGGTCACCGGGCTGTGGTAAGACTTCGCTGCTGGAGCAAACCGTTGCCTTATTAAAGAATGAGCTTACTCTTGCGGTTATTGAAGGCGATCTATATACCTCTAAAGATGCAGACCGGATTGCCGGGGCTGGAACACCGGTCATCCAGATTAACACCGGGGGCGGCTGTCACTTGGATGCATTCATGGTTAAGGCCGCACTTACCGGGCTTGATTTAGCGGCTGTCGATATTCTTATTATCGAGAATGTCGGCAATTTGGTATGCCCTGCAGAATTTAATGTGGGAGAGCACGCTAAAGTTGTGGTTTTCAGTGTCACCGAAGGGGAAGACAAGCCGCTTAAATATCCGCTTGTTTTCCGCCAGTCAGAGGCGATTATATTAAATAAAATTGATCTGCTGCCTTATACGAGCTTTGACATGGAGGCGGCTATCGGTGATATAAAAGGATTAAATCCGCAAGCAAGTTTGCTGCAAACCTCATGCAGAACCGGGGATGGATTATCTGCGTGGATTGAATGGCTTAAAGCCGGGGCAGCCCGGACTCGCAGGCAGACAAATATGGTTTAGGGGGTTAAGTGTGACTATTCTGGCGGAAAAAGAGCGGGAAATTGAGATTGTGCGCAGCCAACTACACCTGTTAGTAGAGCAAAAACACGGCGATTTCTCTGATAAAGAGGTAGCAGCAATGAGCATATATCTTGATAAGCTAATTGTGGAGTACGAACTGGCCAGTACCAGGCGGTCTAATCAGGGCTAATCCGTCAGGATGAGGAGAAAAACAGAGGTCTAATCCGGCTGCTGTAATTATAAATTGTACTGTGGGGTCTTTAGGCACACCCAATAGTACTTTTTATAGCAGCGGAGGGAATGGAATTGAATAAAACAGGAAACAGGCAGGAACTCAAAAGAGGGCTTAAAGAGCGGCATATACAACTGATTGCTCTTGGCGGCTCGATTGGGGTAGGGTTGTTTCTGGGATCTTCAGCGGCTATTCAAACAGCTGGCCCCGCACTCCTATTTGCCTATCTCATCGGCGGTATAGTCGTTTTCTGTCTTTTAAGGGCGCTGGGCGAGGTGGCTGTTGCTTATCCGGTGGCTGGTTCTTTCAGTACCTATGCCCATTTATTTCTGGGGCCATTGCCCGGCTTCCTGACGGGGTGGACATATTGGTTTATGTGGGTTGTAACCGGTATGGCGGAGATTACGGCTGTTGGTGTTTATATGAACTATTGGTTTCCGGAACTGCCGCAGTGGATACCTGCTCTGGCTGCAGTCATTGTAATGACTTGTGTAAATCTTGTTGCCGTGGAGGCCTACGGTGAATTCGAATTCTGGTTTGCCTTAGTTAAAATTATTGCCATTGTCTTATTGATCCTGGGGGGATTTGGCATGATTATCTTTGGCATCGGCAATAATAATGTTCCCCTGGGGATTGCCCACCTGTGGCAGCATGGCGGTTTTTTCCCGCATGGTATCAGCGGGGTGGTTATGGCTTTAGCTATGGTGTTGTTTTCTTATGTAGGCATCGAGGTCATTGGTATTACGGCCGGTGAAGCCAAGGAGCCAGGTAAAACTTTGCCTGCAGCTATCGATAAAGTGTTTTGGCGGATTATTTTATTTTATGTTGGCTCCTTATATGTAATTATGTCGATCTATCCCTGGACAGAAATTGGCAGTGTCGGCAGTCCGTTTGTATCAGTTTTTGAAAAACTGGGCGTAGCTAATGCAGCCGGTATAATGAATTTTGTTGTGTTATCGGCGGCGTTGTCTTCCTGTAATAGCGGTGTCTTTAGTACCGGCAGAATGCTGTATACTCTGGCTAAACAAGGGGAGGCACCGGTTTTTCTGCGGAAGCTAAACAATAGTCAGGTTCCGGTTAATGGTGTACTTGTTTCCTCGGTTTGTTTAACCGCCGGGGTAGCCCTAAACTATCTTATTCCGGCCAAAGTATTTACCTATGTCACCAGTATTGGCACCTTTTCCTGCTTATGGGTCTGGGCTACCATTGTTATTGTACAGACAAAGTTCCGGCGTAGTCTGACCCCGGCCCAGGCTGCCAGGCTGGCTTATCCGATGCCCTGGTATCCTGTATCAGGTATTTTTTGTTTGGTTATGCTGGCACTGGTAGCTGTGGTGATGAGCCAGGACCCTGATACACTGCTGGCATTAATTATCGGTCCTATATGGTTGCTGGTCTTAATATTGGCATATTTTTATTGGCGAAAGCTATAGCGTTAAAGTAGCTATTTATATTGTATTTAATAACTGGTGCGATTCTTGCGTAACTTCTGTTGCAGGATATGATGCAAATTAGGGGGAAATACGATGTTTGAGCGTCCGGTCTGGTCAGAGATTGATTTAGCTGCAGTCAAAAAAAATGTTGAGGTAATAAAAAGCAGCCTTAAGCCGCAGGTTAAATTTTGTGCTGTAGTTAAGGCCGATGCTTATGGGCATGGTGCGGTACCTGTGGCAGGGGCAGTTTTGTCTGCCGGTGCAGACAGGCTGGCAGTAGCACTCCTGAGTGAAGCGGTAGAACTCAGGCAGGCAGGTTTTTTAGTGCCTATTCAGGTGCTTGGCTATACGCCGCCACACCAGGCCCGGACAGTTGCTGCTTATAATATTGCCCAGACCGTGTACTCGCTGGAGGCTGCCCGGGCTTTTGCGGCGGCGGGCCTTGAGTCCGGCAAGCCGGTAAAAATCCATATCAAAATTGATACAGGCATGGGAAGAATTGGCATTTTGCCTGAATCGGCTGGAGATTTTGCCAGTGCGGTCACGAATATGCCCGGTATAGAGCTTGAAGGTGTTTTCTCGCATTTTGCGACAGCCGATGCGGCTGATAAGACCTACGCGAAAGAGCAGTATGCTAGATTTGAGGAAGCGTTAAATCGCATAAACGCCAGAGGCATTAAGGTGCCGATCAGGCATATGGCCAATAGTGCCGCTACTCTGGAAATGCCGGAGACTCATCTGGATATGGTACGGCCAGGGATTATTTTGTACGGCCTGTGGCCTTCGGCTGAAAGTAAGCGCAGCATTGAACTGATGCCGGCTATGCAGCTTAAAGCGCAGGTAGCTCATGTTAAAACTGTCGGGGCGGGAGCGAGCATCAGCTATGGCAGAACCTATACTGCCCGGTCTGAGCGTCGAATTGCCACGCTGCCTATCGGTTATGCTGACGGTTGGACGCGCCTGCTGTCAGGGAAGGCCGATGTTTTTATCCATGGTCGCCGGGCACCATTGGTTGGCAGAATCTGCATGGATCAGTGTATGGTTGATGTCAGCAGCATACCTGCTGTTCAGACCGGGGATACGGCAATTTTGTTTGGTATTCCCGAATTGCCGGCAGATGAGGTTGCGGCTGTTATCGGAACCATAAATTATGAGTTAGTATGCATGGTGAGTAAGCGGGTACCGCGGGTATATAAAAATTCCTAAAGGCGGGAATTGAACTAAACCCCTGAGATGGACATGATCGAGTCCTTTTCAGGGGTTTTTTATTTATATTAATAAGGAGAGAGCAACAATATAAGGGAGCAGTCAATACTGTGCCGGTAATCGTCAGCAGAACATGTTGGCAAAAAAACCGGCTATCTGTTGCTTATTACATTTTTTGGAAACATTTATTTCCGTTTGGAAACCATATATACCAATAATTGTAAATAAATATTTCCAGACATAGGGAAAAACCTTAATTAACCCTTTGCTTAACTATTTAGAAAATTGGCATAGTTTGTGCAATGGATACATAGTGGGTAAATGTACTTCAATTTGTGGAGGTGAGTAAAAAGCGCAGAGGTCCTATTTTAGTCGGTAAAATGGGGAGGAGAAAGTGTGTCTAAGAGAGATGGAATGCATGAAGAACTGCACCGCGGGTTGGAAGAACGCCATATTCAGCTAATTGCCCTTGGGGGGGCAATTGGTGTCGGTTTGTTTCTAGGATCAGCCTCAGCGATAAGAACAGCTGGTCCGGCGTTGATGATTACCTATTTACTTGGTGGTATTATCATATTCTACATAATGCGGGCCCTTGGCGAAGTGGCCGTGGCCTATCCTGTTTCAGGCTCTTTCAGTGCCTATGCAAACAGATTTCTGGGGCCGATGGCCGGCTATCTGACAGGCTGGACCTATTGGTTTATGTGGGTTGTCACATGTATGGCCGAGATTACGGCTGTCGGCGTCTACATGCAGTTTTGGTTTCCGGAGGTGCCCCAGTGGGTTCCGGCCTTGGCTGCTTTAATATGTATGACGGTTGTCAACCTGATTGCGGTAGCCGCTTATGGTGAATTTGAGTTTTGGTTTGCCCTTATCAAAATTGTTACAATCGTTATCATGATTGTGGCCGGATTAGGCATGATTATTTTTGGTATCGGCAATAGCGGCATACCCATCGGGATTTCAAATCTTTGGGCCTACGACGGCTTTTCGCCCAAAGGCCTGCCTGGCATGATTATGGCTTTGGTAATGGTTATGTTTGCCTATGTAGGCATTGAACTAGTTGGGGTAACGGCAGGAGAAGCTAAAGATCCGGAGAAAACACTGCCGGCAGCAATTGACAAAGTATTCTGGCGTATTCTGATTTTCTATATTGGTGCCTTGTTTGTTATTATGTCATTATATCCCTGGAATCAACTGGGGTCTATCGGCAGTCCGTTTGTATTAACCTTTGAAAAGCTGGGGATACGTTCAGCGGCAGGGATCATCAACTTTGTTGTTTTGACAGCTGCGTTATCATCCTGCAACAGCGGCATTTTTAGTACTGGCCGCATGCTATATAATTTATCGCTGCAAGGGCGTGCACCTGAGTTTTTTGGCCGGCTGAGCAGTCGTAAAGTGCCGATGAATGGTATTTTGGTTTCAGCATTGTTTCTGATGATTGGTGTAATTTTAAACTACCTGGTTCCCGGCAAGGTGTTTACTTATGTAACAAGTGTTGGCACTTTCGCCGCCTTGTGGGTCTGGGCGATTATTGTCCTGGTGCAAATGAAATTCCGGCAGGAGCTGACGCCCGAACAGCAAGCTAATTTAAAATACCCAATGCCCGGTTATCCGGTAATTAATTGGATCTGTCTGGTGTTTCTCGCTTTTGTGGCTGTTGTTATGTGTTTCGATCCGGATACGTTAGTGGCTATGATTGTAGGGCCCATATGGCTGGTTCTGCTTGTGGCCGCTTATTATCTCTGCGGCTGGAACAAAACGGATAGCCGGGGCGGGGATATCAACAGCGCTAGATAGTTTGTTTGTATACAATAAACAAAGATGCTTGGAAACCTATATTTCCGTATGGCATAGTTTATTGCCATACAAATGGAAACTTTTGTTTCCGTTAGTGGTTTGATCGTGATTGCACACTGTGGTGGTTTGCTTGATTCTGTGGCTATATGCAGGTCATTCCAGCTGATTCTTGCCCTGTAAAGCCGCACCTATGATTGTTTGGCACAACAATTGCAATAATCATAGGTGCGAGAAGAATCTGGTTGGATATCATTTATAAGGAGGCCAAGTATATGATTATTGGTGTAGCTAAAGAGATTAAAAACAATGAAAACCGGGTGGCCCTGACTCCGGCAGGTACGGAAACGTTAAAGAAGGCCGGACATACAGTGCTTATCGAGCAAAGCGCCGGTATCGGCAGCGGTTTTTCTGATGAAAGCTATGTGAAAGCCGGGGCGCAAATCATCGCTGACAAGAAAGCGTTGTTTGATCAGGCTGAAATGATTATGAAAGTCAAAGAACCCCTGGCACCGGAATATGAGCTGTTCCATGAGGGGCAAATACTTTTTACTTACCTGCATTTAGCTCCCGAGCCGGAATTGACCAAAGCCCTGCTGGATAAAAAAGTAATTGGCATAGCCTATGAAACAATAGAACGTCATCATACGTTGCCGCTTTTGACGCCGATGAGTGAGGTGGCAGGACGGATGTCTGTGCAGGTTGGGGCGCATTGTTTGGAAAAACCCTTTGGTGGTAAGGGAATCCTGTTGGGCGGTGTACCTGGCGTCGAATCGGCTCAAGTCGTAATTATCGGCGGTGGTGTTGTAGGGACAAATGCAGCGAAAATGGCTGTCGGCATGGGGGCACGGGTTGCGATTATCGATAAATCAAATGAGCGGCTGGCTTACCTTGATGATATCTTTGGCGGCCGGGTTACTACGGTTATGTCTAATAGCTATAATATTGCCAGCTGGGTCAAGAAAGCTGATTTGCTTGTGGGCGCGGTTCTGCTGCCTGGTGCTAAGGCTCCTAAACTGGTTACCGAGGAAATGGTTAAGTCCATGGAACCCGGCTCAGTTATCGTTGACGTGGCTATCGATCAAGGCGGTTCAGTGGAGACCATTGACCGGGTAACGACCCACAGCGACCCGACCTATGTGAAGTACGGTGTTGTCCATTATTCGGTTGCGAATATGCCGGGCGCTGTTGCCCGCACGTCAACTTTTGCTTTAACCAACGCTACCATTGAGTATGCCCTGCAAATAGCTACTAAAGGCTGGAAAACGGCACTTAAAGATGATCCAGGCTTAGCCAAAGGCCTGAATGTCTATGATGGCAAGGTGGTATTTAAAGGTGTTGCCGAAGCCCATAATCTGCCTGTTACACCGGTAGAACAAATATTAGCCTAGCAAATAGATCCATATGATTGACCGGAACAGGTTAGACGGCTGTCAAGCTAGTCTGACCTGCTCTTTTTTTGTGTATATTATGAGCAATTAATTAAGCAAACAAAGAGGTAGGAAAACACCTGTAGCATGTCGAAGTTACAATTGAAGCAATTTGAATTTAGATTTAGCGCAATAACAGGGGGTTTCCATGAGCGACAAAGACTGGGAGCTGTTTAAGCAGAAGCTTCATGTTAAATCAGGTATTAATCTTAATGACTACAAGCCGGCGCAAATGCAACGGCGTATCGGCAACATGATGAGCCGCCATGGAGCCAACGGATATCTGGATTTCTTTGGTAAGATTGAGGCTAATCCCAAATTGTATAAAGAGTTTATCGATTTTCTCACAATCAATGTTACCGAATTCTTCCGGACACCGGAAAAGTTTGATGAACTGGAGAAACGGGTAATTCCTGATCTTTTAAAACAAAGTGCAAGACTTAATATTTGGAGTGCCGGCTGCTCCATTGGGGCCGAACCGTATTCGCTGGCAATTATGCTTAATGAGCTGACTCCCTACAGTAAACATCGTATTTTGGCGACAGATCTTGATGTTGAAATGCTGGCAAAAGCCAAGCTTGGGGCTTATACAACCAACGAACTAAAAAATATACCGCCTGCCCGGCTAAATAAATATTTTAAGCAGGCAGACGGCATTGCCACTATTGGGGATGATATGAAGGCCCGGATTGAGTTTCAGCGGCATAACCTTTTGGTTGATAAATTTGAATCAGGGTTTGATCTTATTTTGTGCCGGAATGTTGTCATCTATTTTACCGAAGAAGCGAAAGACGGGCTGTATCGCCGCTTTTTTACCGCGCTTAAACCGGGCGGGGTGTTGTTTGTGGGCGGGACGGAGGCGATACTGAACTTCCGGGATATAGGGTTTCAGCATTATTTACCATTCTTTTACCGAAAGCCGGTATAGTTTGGCTGTTACAATACTCCCCAACTGGATAACCGCCTCACGGTATCCAGCCAGTGACGCAGCAGGATTTTGCTGATGGTACTTTCTTCAACAGCATTGCCGGCAATAATATCGACAGTTTTTACCGCTTTATCCTTTATATAAAAGATAATTTCGCCAATTTTCTGGCCCTGGTACACCGGGGCTTTTATTTTTTCCGGTAAATCCACCTCCACGGTTACAGCGGCGTAATCTTCGGTACTTACTACCAGTGAGCCGGGAGTATCCACGAGGGCATCAACAATCCCGGTCATTCCGTTTTCTACTGGCAGTGAGGTAATGATTGCGCCCTGCTCCACATATTCATATAAGTCAAAGGAATCAAACCCGTATTTTAAGAGTTGCATCGAATCAAACCAGCGTGAATGATCATTTAATACGACGGCAATAAGCTTTTGGTTGCCGCGGGTTGCACTGGATACCAAACACGGTCCGGCGCGATTTGTTGTTCCTGTTTTTACACCATCGGCATCTTCCAGCATCCATAGCAGTTTATTAGTATTGCGGAGATTACGGTCCTGACTTTTCCCTTTTCTGTCAAGCCACTCTATATTTGTTTCCTTCGTGCTCACGATCTCGGCGAATGTCGGATTGTTCAGCGCATACCGGGTTATCCAGGCCAAATCAAAGGCTGTAGACAGGTGGTTGGGGGCTGAAAGGCCATGGGGGTTGCTGAAATGAGTGTGGACTGCGCCGATACTGGCTGCTTTGCTGTTCATAATTTCCACAAAAGCATTAACAGAACCGGCAAGATGTTCGGCAATTGCCACGGCGGCATCATTGCCGGAGCGGAGTAGCAGGCCCGTAACCAACTCCCTGAGTGTGATGTTTTGGCCGGGATAGAGATTGAGGGAAGAGCCGCCGGTACCGGCAGCGGCAGCACTGATGTGAACGGTTTCATCCAGGCGCCCGCTTTCAATCGCAAGGATCGCCGTCATAATTTTAGTAGTACTGGCCGGTGCGAGTTTTTTGTGTATATTTCTGTCATGGAGTACCTGGCCGGTTTTGGAATCCATTAAAATAGCCCCCTGGGCGGACAGGGTCGGCGGTGCCGCCAGTGCAAGACCGGTAACCGTGCAGAGCAGTAGTAGGCTTAAGGCGGCAGAGCGTATAATCAGGCAGCCCATGGAATACCCCCTTTTAATCAGCTATATTAGTATATTGCTCAACCACGTCCGGCATACCCGTTTATTGTCATATATTCGAGGCGGCAGGCGTAGTATCAAGAAGATCCTTTAATTATAGAAGGGGGTTCTTATGTACAGAAAAGGTGGAGTGCGACGCAGTTTTTTTAGTATTGCCGTGCTTGCTGTCGGCTTGCTGTGCAGTGTTTTGTATCAGGCTGGTGATGTATTTGATGATAAAAGCCCGGTAATCCGGAAAATACCAACTACGCACAAGGTTGTGGCAATTACTATTGATGATGGGCCCCATTATAAAACAACACCCGAAATACTAAGGGTGTTGAAAGCGAAGCAGGCCAAAGCGACCTTTTTTGTTTTAGGGGTCAATGCTGAGGCTCATCCGGAAATAGTTGCCCAGGCAGTGGCAGACGGACATGAGATAGCGTCTCATGCCTACAGCCACAGACGTCTGAACCGGTTAACAGCCGCAGAGGTAGCTGATGAATTTGCGCGACTGGAAACCATTTTGCAGCCGGTTGCCCCCAAGCCAACTCTGTTCAGACCGCCTGACGGGGCGTACAATGACGATATTGTTGCCTTGGCGCGTGAACGGGGTTATACAACAGTGCTCTGGTCAGTTGATACCGGTGACTGGCGGCAGGGGCCGGTGGAACTAGTGGTAAAAGCAGTGCTTGATCATGTGCAGCCTGGCAGTATTATTCTGATGCATGACGGCCAGTACCCACTGCCTACGCCGCAGGCCCTGCCTATCATTATTGACAAGCTGCAGTCTCAGGGCTACCAACTGGTAACGGTCAGTGAATTATTGCAGTATTACGAGGTTGCGCGTTAATTGGCAGGAGCAAAACCGCATTTAAAATGACTTTAAATTCTGCCAGTGAGCCTGAATGAGCTGGTCGTAGCGGTGGATTGTTGCTGAACGCTCATTGCGGAGAGCCTGAATTGTGCCAAGGATTTTTTGATCAAAAGCATATACTTTGCTTTTGGGGATTGTTACCGGTTTTGCGTATTCTTTAAGCCTGGTCGCAACTTTACAATTAAGCTTCGTTTCTTTTAGGATAACAGCAGGTTCTAACAAGTCGGAACCTTCGTAACGGTGAATAAGACAATTAGGCTGTAATCGATCAATGACATTTCTGCTTTCACCGGTTAAGATAATCTCGCTGCCGCAACCGGGACAGGCAGATAAATCGTCCGGCAGGCAATCATGGCAGCTCATACATACTACTTCGTTCATGTTGGTCATCCCTCCAGCCTTTAGTGTGTCCGTAATACAGGACTGTTATAATGGGAGTAGAAAAATAGAAGTAATAATATGCAGGGGGCCAATCAACCTGCGGCAATTTTTTTGGCTGTTTAAATTGTTTAATTAATTTTAAGGAAAATGTTTTACACGTTTGCTGCCAATGCGTATAATTAATATACTAAGTGTTATAAAATAATAAGTTTAATTAAGTAATGATTGGTGGGATGGCTGTACAAAAACTCATTGTGTCGTCTTTTTCGCAACCGGCCCTGTTCAAACCTGCAACTGCTAGTGCCAGGCTGGAGAGGGTAGCCGCTACAGCAAGACTTTTGATTAGATGAAGCAATTAATGAAACATGTTACGAACCCTATACGATGCGAGGAGGAATTTATTATATGGCAATATCACAAGTTACCGAGGTTGTGAGAATCCGCAGCAAGGTGTTAGCCGAAATCGCCAGAATGGCGTATGCCGGCAGTTTAGAAAAGGATATCAGCAGTATGATGGATGTTATTGTGTCCGAGGCCGGACCCCGATATCGCTGTTGTGTCCATAAAGAAAGAGCCGTATTGCGCCAGCGTATCAACCTCACATTAAGCCAGTCGCTGGATCTCACGCAGGAGGAGGCCGCTGCCGGTGCTTTGGCCGGAGAGATAGAGGACATGCCTTTTATCCATGTGTTGCCTGAAGCCTGTGATCAGTGTCCTATTGATAAGTTTTTGGTGACTGATGCCTGTCGCAACTGTTTGGCCCATAATTGTATCAACAGCTGCCCGAAAAAGGCTATACTGGTGGTGCAAAACCGTGCCTATATTGACAAAACCCGCTGTGTAGAATGTGGCTTATGCAAGAAGTCCTGCCAATATGGCGCCATTATTGAAATCAGCCGGCCCTGTGAACGGGTTTGTGCAGTTAAGGCGATTATTGCCGGCAGTGACCGCAAGGCTGTCATTAATCAGGATAAATGCGTTGAATGCGGCGCCTGCCGGGAGGCCTGCCCTTTTGGCGCTATTAGTGACCGGTCACTTTTAGTTCAGGTCATTCAGCAGATTAAATCTGGTAAACAAGTATACGCTATGCTGGCGCCTGCCTTTGCCGGGCATTTTGGCGCCAAGACGAGACCAGGGCAAATGATTAATGCCCTTAAGCAGCTTGGATTTCATGCCGTACAGGAAGTGGCTTACGGTGCCGATATTGTAAGCATTAAAGAAGCTGACGAGTTTTTGGAAACAGTGCCTGCGCAAAGGCCCTATATGACATCTTCTTGTTGTCCGGCTTTTGTGGCTCTTACCGAAAAACATTTTGCGGACATGACTGGCTGCATTTCATCGACGGTTTCGCCTATGCTGGCTATGGCGCAAATCGTAAAGAAGAATAATCCTGAGGCTGTTATTGTGTTCATTGGACCATGCATTGCTAAAAAATCAGAAGCCCGCAGCAATTCGGACCTGGTAGACTTTGCGCTTACTTTTGAGGAGCTGGATGCGATGTTTTCAGGCAAAGGCATTGATCTAAGTGCTGTTGCCGACAGTGAGTTTCAATCAGCTGCTTCTACTACGGCCAACGCGTTTGCCTGTGCCGGCGGAGTTGCTAAAGCCGTTTTGGCGGCAGTTGCCGGTCTTGATCCGGAAGTAAAAGTCAAAGCCCATAGTGCCGAAGGGCTGGACGAGTGTGCTAATGCCCTTAAACAACTCCGGTCCGGTACACTGGACGCTAATTTTTTGGAGGGGATGTCCTGTGTTGGTGGCTGTATTGGCGGTCCTGCCGGATTAGCCAATGCCCGGGTTGCCGGTAAGCTGGTCGCTGTTTTTGCCAAAAGCTCGCCGGCGAAGAGCGCCTTAAACAATAGAGCCGCCCAGGCCGACAGCGAGCAAGCCGGCCATTGGCATCGCAAATAATGGCTGATACAAGGATCCAACCTTTGCACAAGCGGGGCTTGGGTCCTTTTCCCTGCCGCTTCTGTCGCCAGCGCTTGGCACAGGCGTGAATAAGGGGTAAGAGTCTAAGATAGGTTAGATTGTTCGAGGGAAATTGAGCATACAGGCTTGTATCAGGACTAATATTAGTTTGAGGTGATAAATTTGTATTTGATTTTGTTTTTGCTGCTGTTGTTGCCTCAGCCGGTTTGGGCGAACGGACTGCCAGTAGAGCTGAAAACACCGCCGTTTATTGATTTGTCAATTATAGGTGAACCACTGGCGACGCAAGAGCAGTGTGTGGCTTATTTGCGTAAACGGGGGCGAATGCCGTTATTAACAGTATCTGTCGAGCAGCTTGTCAGTCACTTTTATCAGGAAAGCCGCTTAGAGGGCATCCGGCCTGATGTGGCCTTTGCGCAGGCGATCCATGAGACAGGGCATTTTCGGTATGGCGGTGATGTTTTACCGCTACAAAACAATTATTGCGGTCTGGGTACAACCGGGGGCGGGGTAAAGGGCGCCTGGTTTCCAACCGCGCAAATTGGTGTCAGAGCCCAGGTGCAACACCTGCTGGCATATGCTTCGATCAGACCGCCAGCGCTGGCAATTGTTGATCCGCGCTATGAACTTGTCAAACAGACGGAAAAGTTTGGTCAGGCCCGCACCTGGACCGATCTAAACGGAAAATGGGCTGTTCCAGGAAAAACGTATGGGCAGATGATATTGCGAATTCATCAGAAAATACTAAGCGGTGACTAGCCAGCGCTTTGATTTTGACTCACGGGGACGGTTCTCTTGAGTCATCCTTGAGTCAGGCCGAATTAACCAATACTTAATCATAACTTAACGCAAGGGAGCGGGATCTCCGGTATACTGTTTTTGGATATATTGATTCGTTTATAGAGTTCTCCCTCTTCGTATAGTCTAAGGCGCCTCTCTGCAACTTGTAGAATTGGTGCCTTTTGACTTTATAATGATCGCACCTTATATCCGGAAAGTATTAAGACATAACAAAGAGTAAAATTCCTGTTCTAGGCAATATCCTCCTTGCATAAAGTAGTTATATCTGCTATTTGGGCGACTTTTCAAGGAGGGGCATATGAGGAATAAAGAATGGATTGCTATGGTATTGGCCGGAGGGCAAGGGACACGGCTGGGAGAACTGACGAGAGATTTGGCCAAGCCTGCTGTGCCGTTTGGCGGGCAATACCGTATTATCGATTTTACTTTAAGTAATTGCCACAATTCCGGCATTGATACGGTAGGTATTATGACGCAGTATGAGCCACTGGCACTCCATTCCTATGTTGGGATTGGCAGTGCCTGGGACCTTGACCGGCGCGATGGTGGCGTACATATATTACCGCCCTATGCCAGGGAGAAAGGCTGCCACTGGTATGCGGGAACCGCCGATGCTGTTTTTCAGAATACAGAGTTCATCGAACAGTATGAGCCTGACTATGTGGTGGTATTGTCAGGTGATCATGTGTATAAGATGGATTATGCCGCCATGCTTGATTATCATAAGATTTGCCAGGCCGAGGTTACTATTGGTGTCATTGAAGTGCCCTGGAGTGAGGTTAGCCGGTTTGGTATTGTGGAAACGGCAGCCAGCGGGCGAATCACAGAGTTTGTTGAAAAACCCCGTCAGTCCAAAAGCAATCAGGCGTCCATGGGCGTGTATATTTTTTCCTGGAAAGTGTTAAAACAATACCTGTTGTCAGATGCTGCTAATAAGGAATCCAGTCATGATTTTGGCAAGGACATCATTCCCGGCATGTTAGCAGCCAGGCAGCGCTTGCATGCCTATCGTTTTCATGGCTATTGGAAGGATGTTGGTACAGTAGACAGTTACTGGGAGGCCAATATGGATCTGCTGGGTGATGATCCTAAACTCAGGTTAACTGGTGATGAGTGGCCTGTTTATTCACCAAGCTTAAGCCTGCCGCCTCATTATCACGGAACAGAGGCTTGTGTCCGTTGTTCGTTAGTTGCCGGCGGTGCAATTATTTTGGGTGAAGTGGAAAACTCTGTTATTTTTCCGGGGGTTTATATTGGCCCCGGAGCCCGGGTTAAAGATTCGGTTGTGATGCCACAGGTCAGGATTGAAAGCGGCGTGCTCGTCGACGGGGCAATTGTTACTGCCAATACCGTAGTGAGCGCTGAGGTTGCAGGCAGTGATAGGAACGGGATCATTGAGGTAGCTGTTAAACGGCAGTCAGAAGCCAGTGAAGCCCAAAAGCAGGTAAGTCTTGCTGGTTAAATCGTAGAGTTGGGAAAATCACCATTATCTAACAGGAATTTTCCATGCCGGTAGCGAACATTATCAAAAAAATATATTGCCATCATTTTACAATTAATTGATAAAGGATGGAGTTGTATGAATACGGCTTGGATAAGTGATCAGGAATTATTTTTATTTCATGAAGGAACTAATTACCGTAGTTATAACCTGCTGGGAGCGCATGTGGTTAACGATAAGGGGTTGTCAGGCGTTCGGTTTGCCGTATGGGCACCCCATGCAGAGCGGGTTGGGATTATTGGTGAATTTAATAACTGGGATGGCAGCTGTCATTCCCTGCAGAAAATAAGCACATGTGGTATCTGGGGCCTGTTCATACCTGGCCTGAAAGCTGGTGATATCTATAAATATGAGATTATTACCGCCCAGGGAGAGATTTTGCATAAGGCCGATCCGGTCGCTTTTTCTGCTGAACTAAGGCCGAAAACGGCATCGACAGTGGCCTGCCTGAGCGGGTATGCCTGGAAGGATGAACAGTGGCGGGCAAAGCAGGCCAAGCAGTCTGCTTATGAGCAGCCGCTAAATATATATGAGGTTGATTTAGGATCCTGGAAACTGGGCGCCGACAGGCGGCGCCTGACGTACCGGGAACTGGCGCCGGCTTTAGCCAGTTATGCCGTGAACATGGGCTACACCCATATTGAGCTGTTACCTGTGGCCGAGCACCCTTTTGATGGCTCATGGGGCTATCAGGCCACCGGTTATTATGCGGTGACCAGCCGATATGGTTCACCGGAAGATTTTATGTATTTCGTTGATTATTGTCATCAGCAGGGGATTGGTGTTATTTTAGACTGGGTACCCGGCCATTTTTGTAAAGATGCTCATGGCCTGGCCCGCTTTGACGGGACAACACTCTATGAATATGCTGACACCGGCCGCAGTGAGAATCGAGGCTGGGGGACGCTCAATTTTGATCTCGGCCGGCCTGAAGTTATGAGCTTTTTAATCTCCAATGCCGTATTCTGGATGGATGTTTATCATATCGATGGTCTCAGAATAGATGCTGTTGCCAATATATTATATCTGAATTATGGTCGGGAGGACGGCGAATGGTCGCCGAACTGTCATGGTGGTACTGAGAATCTTGAGGGCATTCAGTTTTTGCGGCGCCTGAATGAGGCCGTTTTCGCCAGCTATCCCCAAGCCTTGGTAATTGCTGAGGATTCGACGGCCTGGCCGCTGGTTACTAAACCTACCTATGTCGGTGGTCTGGGGTTTAACTTCAAGTGGAATATGGGCTGGATGAACGACATGCTCCGCTATATGGAACTTGAACCCATCCACCGGCAGTTTCATCATAAATTGATAACATTTTCCTTCATGTACGCATTTTCGGAGAATTTTGTTTTGCCTTTATCCCATGATGAGGTAGTACATGGCAAGCGGTCGTTGCTGGATAAAATGCCGGGGGATTACTGGCAGAAATTTGCCAATCTGCGCGCATTTTATGCGTACATGATGGCTCATCCCGGTAAGAAACTGCTGTTTATGGGCGGCGAATTTGGTCAGTTTATCGAGTGGAACTACCAGGACAGCCTGGACTGGCATCTGCTGGAATATGATATGCACGCTAAGCTGCATGGCTATGTCCAGGGCCTTAACCGCTTTTATCTGGATAATCCGGCCCTGTGGCAAAATGACCACGACTGGAACGGGTTTTCCTGGATTGACTGTGAAGACAGTCAGCAGAGTGTGCTTGTTTTTAAAAGGCAAGGCAAAAAAGACGGTGACTGGGTCATCGTGGTGCTAAACTTTACGCCGGTTGTCAGATACGGGTACCGGATCGGGGTGCCGGCAGCTGACTATTACCTTGAGGCGTTCAATAGTGACAGTCTTGTTTTTGGCGGATCCGGCCAGGGAAATCCCGGGCAGCTGAAGCCTGAGCCTGAGCCGTGGCAGCAGCAAGCCCAGTCGCTGGCCCTTACGCTGCCGCCGTTGGCCGCAGTGTACTTGAAACCTGTTGCTGCCAAGCGCAAAATTCGTAGAAAGAATAAATAAAAGATGATAGAGAGAGGGGAACACTTTGCGTAACAAAGAGTGTGTAGCTATGATTTTAGCCGGCGGCCAGGGCAGCAGACTGGGTGTATTGACCAAAAAGCTCGCAAAACCTGCAGTGCCCTTTGGCGGGAAATACCGCATTATTGATTTTCCCCTGAGTAATTGTTACAATTCCGGCATTGACACGGTAGGGGTGGTTACCCAATACCAGCCACTGGCGCTTCATTCCTATATCGGTATTGGCAGTGCCTGGGATCTTGACCGCAGGCAAGGTGGCGTCTATGTGCTGCCGCCTTATGTCCGGGAAAAAGGTGGCGAATGGTATAAAGGCACTGCTGATGCCATTTACCAGAATATCAATTTTATTGAGATGTTTGATCCGGCCTATGTGCTGGTATTGTCAGGTGATCATATTTATAAAATGGATTACTCACTGATGCTTGATTATCATAAAAGTAAGCAGGCTGATG
This sequence comes from Bacillota bacterium, assembly GCA_023388195.1. GTDB lineage: Bacteria > Bacillota > Negativicutes > Sporomusales > Sporomusaceae > Sporomusa. Next base: position 4,896 of record JAEWGR010000145.1, on the reverse strand, counting down.
CGACCGTGGCTGTAATTAAGGTGCCGTGGGCGGAAGCCAGCCGTTTCGGTATTATGAATACTGCAGAGGATGACCGGATAGCTGAATTTGAGGAAAAGCCCAAGAAACCTAAAAACAATCTGGCTTCCATGGGCGTTTATGTATTTAGCTGGCCGGCGCTGCGCGCTTACTTGACAGCAGATGCGGTCAGTGTTTTATCAAGCCATGATTTTGGCAAAAATGTAATTCCCCAGATGCTGGCCGGCAGTGAGCGGTTATTTGCTTATCGGTTTAACGGTTACTGGAAGGACGTAGGGACGGTGGAGAGTTATTGGGAGGCCAATATGGATCTGCTGGGCGACGAACCGGCACTTGATTTGTATGACCCCAACTGGCGGATCTATTCGGTTAACCCCGCACAACCGCCCCATTTTGTAGCCGATACGGCCAGGATAGTCTGCTCAATGATCACCGAGGGCTGCAGGGTGTTCGGCGAGGTGGAAAACTCAGTATTATTTCCCGGTGTAACCATCGGTGCCGGTGCCAAGGTCAAAGATTCAATTATTATGCCGTATGCGTCTGTTGGCAACAACAGTATTGTTTCTAAAGCTATTTTGGGCAGAAAATCAGTTGTAGAGGCCGGAGCCCAGCTTGGCTCTGAAGCCGTGGCCGGGGAGGAAATAAGCCGTTGGTTTTCGGGTATTACCTTAATTGGCGATAACCTGATAATCAACAGCGAAACAAGAATCAGGCGCAATGCCCTGCTGGCGCAGCCATAGCGTCGGCCAAACACCAGTTAGTTAGGAGGAGGAAGTTTATTGAAGAATATTATGGGTCTGATAAATTTACATGAAAGCGATGACTTACTCCGGGAAATAGCCAGATACCGGCCCCTGGGGGCCATTCCCTTTGCCGGACGCTATCGCCTGATAGACTTCATTTTGTCTAATTTAATTAACTCCGGCATTACCAATGTCGGCATTCTAGCGGTAGGTAACTCCCGTTCGCTGATGGATCATATCCGTTCCGGCAAAGAGTGGGATCTGGCCCGCAAAAAGGATGGGCTGTTTATTTTGCCATCCTTGCAGACCGGGCATGTGCAGGGGCCTTTTCCGAATGATTTAGCCGACTTTTTTAATAATCTGGACTATATCAGATGCAGTCGTCAGCGCTATGTCCTGCTGGCCGGCAGCCGGATGGTCTGCAATATTAATTTTGAGTCTGTATTCCGGTTTCATACCGAGAAAAAGGCGGATATCACTGTATTGTATAAAGAATATAGCGCCACTGATGCCAGGCGGTTAACCAATGCGACCCTGGTAGAAACAAATAGTGACGGCCGGGTCATTGATATGGAGATTTGCCCTGTTAACGCCCGCAGTAACAAGATGTCACTGGCCATGTACCTTATTGACCGTCAACTGCTGGTGGACCTGATTGATGCCAGCACATCCCGGGGCGGTACTAACTTAGCCCGCGATTGTTTTATCAAAAATCTGGCTGATCTCAGGATCTATGGGTACCCGTTTAGCGGCTATCTGGCTAATGTTAATTCTGTGCAGAGTTACTTCGAGCACAGCCGGGAACTGCTAAATCCGGAGGTATGGCAGGAACTCTTTTTTGCTAACGGCTCAATTTATACTAAGGTTAAAGATGAGGCCCCGGCTAAATATCAGCAAGATGCGGTTGTGCAATATTCGTTAGTGGCCAATGGCTCGGTTATTGCCGGCAAGGTCGAAAATAGCATCTTGTTCCGGGGCGTGAAAGTGCATAAGGGGGCCCGGATTGTTAACAGCATTATCATGCAAAAAGGGGAAATTGGTCCGGGGGCCGTGTTGGAAAATGTTATTTGCGATAAAGATGTAAAAATTACAGCAGGCAAAAAGCTCAAAGGCGAACTGAACCACCCTGTTGTAATCGGAAAAGGAACCGTGGTTTAATATGCTGAAGGTATTGTTTGTGGCATCAGAGGCAGCACCATTTGCTAAAACCGGCGGCCTGGGCGATGTGATCGGGTCGCTGCCCAAAGAGCTTAAAAAACAGGAGCTTGATGTCCGGGTTATCCTGCCTAAATACAGCTCTATTCCCTCCGGGTTTAGCAAGAAAATGACCAGGATTGCAACCCTTACCATCCCTGTTGGCTGGCGCCGCCAGTATTGTGGATTATATGAATTGGAATATCAGGGGCTTACCTGGTACTTTGTCGATAACGAATATTATTTTAAACGTGATCAGCTTTATGGATACTACGATGAAGCAGAACGGTTTGCTTACTTTTGCCGGGCTGTGCTCAAGGGACTGCCCCAATTAGGTTTCCGGCCTGACATTATTCACTGCCATGACTGGCAGACCGGACCATTGCCGGCTATGCTGAGACAACAGTATCTTATGCGGAGTGAATATACAAACACAAAAACTATGTTTACTATTCACAACCTAATGTATCAGGGGATTTTCCCCGGTGATATTCTGGGTGATCTGCTTGGCCTTCCTGCCAGCGTATTTACCGAAGATGGTCTGGAATTCTACGGTCAGGTCAATTATCTTAAAGGCGGCCTGGCGTTTAGTGATTGCATTACAACTGTCAGTAAATCTTATGTACAGGAGATTCAGCAGCCGTATTTTGGTGAGAAGCTGGATGGCTTTTTAGCTAAGCGTCAGGCTGACCTGCATGGCATCGTTAATGGTATTGATTATGAAGTATACCATCCGGGTCAAGATCCGGAGATTTATACTAACTATACCTGGCGCGGGACTGTTAAGCGGCTGGAAAATAAGTGTAAGTTACAGGCTGATTTAGGCTTGCCTGTTTCCAGGCAGATCCCGTTACTGGGGATTGTATCAAGGCTGGTTGATTCCAAAGGACTTGATCTTATTGCTCATATTATGGAAGAACTCTTGAGCCTGGAGATCCAGTTAGTAGTGTTAGGCACTGGTGAGGCCCGCTTTGAGCAGCTTTTTGCAGATGCGGCGCGCCGCTATCCGCAGAAGGTATCGGCCAATATTACTTTTTCCGAGCATTTGGCGCACAAAATTTATGCCGGTTCTGATTTCTTTCTGATGCCATCCAGATTTGAACCTTGCGGTATCGGCCAGTTAATTGCTCTTAGATATGGCAGTATCCCTATTGTTCGGCAGGTGGGCGGGTTAAAAGATACGATTACCCCGTTTAATGCGGAAACAGGTACAGGAAATGGATTTTCCTTTGTTAACTATAATGCCCATGAGATGCTCCGCGTGATTGAAGAGGCGTTACAGCTATACAAAGACCGGGCTCTGTGGGCGACGTTAATTAAAAATGCAATGGGCTCCGATAATAGCTGGCAGCGGTCCGCTTCTGAATATCGGGTGCTGTACCAGGCTTTAACAGGAAACTAAATGCAGGGCCGAGTCTGGTCATAGCGGATGAGGGGGATGGTTGGATATGTTCAAATCTAAACAAGAATTCAAAACAGCCTTTATTGAGAAGCTCGAGACCTTGTTCGGGCAAAGTCTGGATGAATCTTCAATGACTGACAAATATGTGGCCTTCAGTACCTTAATCCGGGAGGCTATCAGCAAAAGCTGGTACCAGTCCAATAGACAGTACCGCGCGACTAAGGAAAAGCAGATCTATTATTTCTCTATGGAATTTTTGCTGGGGCGGCTGTTAGGCAGTAATCTGTTTAACCTGGGTCTGACCGAACTCTGTGGGCAGGGCCTTAAAGAACTAGGCATTAATCTGAGTGAGCTGGAGGCGGTGGAACAGGATGCCGGCCTGGGCAATGGGGGGCTGGGCCGTTTGGCAGCCTGCTTCCTGGACTCCATGGCATCCTTGCAATTACCTGGCCATGGTTGTGGTATCCGTTATCGCCATGGAATGTTTGAACAAAAAATTGTTGATGGCTATCAGATTGAGTTGCCTGATAACTGGCTTAAGGATGGCTATGTCTGGGAAGTGCGTAAGGCTGACCGGGCTGTGACCGTAAAGTTTGGCGGTCAGGTCCGGCTGACCGAGCAAGGCGGGCGGCTTGTGGCGATCCATGAGAACTATGAACCGGTATTGGCTGTTCCCTATGATGTTCCGGTTGTCGGCGCTAACTGCAATACGGTGAATACCCTTAGATTATGGAGTGCAGAGACCAACCATTTTGATTTGTCATCTTTTAGCAAAGGGGACTTTTTGAAAGCCGTTGAACAAAAATATTCCCTGGAGGCAACCTCGCAAATTCTATATCCTGATGACAATTATCCGGAGGGGAAAACACTCCGGCTTAAGCAGCAGTATTTCTTTGTTTCTGCCGGCCTGCAGAGCATTGTCCGGCGTTATAAACGGACCCATGGGGCCACCCCGGCCGATCTGGCAAGAATTCATGAAAAAATTGCCATTCATATTAACGATACTCATCCGGCCCTGGCCATTCCCGAGTTGATGAGAATTTTGATGGATGAGGAGGGCTTGGGTTGGGATGAAGCCTGGAATACCACCAGCAAGACGATTTCTTATACCAATCACACGATTTTGCCTGAGGCCTTGGAAAAGTGGCCGGTTGATCTGGTGCAGGCCTTATTGCCGCGGATGTACATGATTATCCATGAAATTAATGAACGGTTTTGTGCTGCCCTCTGGCAGCGGTATCCTGACCAGTGGGAGCGTATCCGGCAGATGGCCATTATTGGTGATTGCTATGTCCGCATGGCAAATCTGGCGGTTGTTGGCAGTCACAGTGTCAACGGTGTTGCTGAAGTTCATAGTGAGATACTGAAAAAAGAGGTTATGAGTAATTTTCATCAGTTTTTTCCACACCGCTTTACCAACAAGACGAATGGCGTAACCCACCGGCGCTGGCTGGCTAAAGCGAATCCCAAACTGGCGGCTTTAATCACGGAAACGATTGGTTCCGGCTGGCTGGCCCACCCTAATGAACTGGCTAACCT
>JAEWGR010000142.1 GCA_023388195.1 Bacillota bacterium | reverse complement strand
CTGCAAAGTACGATTCCTGTTCAGCCGTGCGGGCCCGCCGGATTGTCCCTTCGCCACGCCGGGACGAGGGGATGCCGCCGCTGACTTCAATCGCACTCACGCCAAGTTCGGCCAGTTTGCGGCAAATATATTTGCAGTCTGCAAAAGTCAGCCCCTGGTCCATGAAATCATCACAGTTGATTTTGATAAGCACTGGATAGTCCGGTCCTACCTTGGCCCGAATGGCCTGATATGTTTCAATAATCATTCTTGCCCGGTTCTCGATATTACCGCCATAGCTGTCGCTTCTGCGATTATAGTAGGGGGTGAGGAATTTACTTAAAAGGTAGCCATGTGCCACATGCATCTGAATCCCGTCAAACCCCGCCTTTTTGGCCCGGAGAGCCGCTGCGGCGAAAGCTTCCTGCAGCAGGAGGATGTCCTGCCTGGTCATTGCCTGGGGAGTATTTTTATAATATTGATCTGTCACTTCGCTTGGCCCCCACATCATTTTCCCGTCTGGACCGGGAGAGGTTTGCGAACCAAGGCTGACGATCTGCAGAATCATCTTGGCATTATATTGATGGCTCATGTCTGTCAGCTTTTTATATTCTTCGATAAAGGAATCATCATAGATACCCATCTGGCCCGGATAGGGCTCTTCCCGGTCACTTACATAGGTCAGACCGGTAATAATAGCACCGACCCCACCTTTGGCCAGGTTTTCATAAACCCGGAACAACGCCTCTGTCATGTGCCCCTTTTCATCGGCAAACCCGTCATAAGTAGCCGAGCGTACAAATCTGTTTTTCAGCGTCATCCCTGCTAATTGGGTCTGATCAAATAATGATTTCATTTGATTCCACTCCTATCTTTTGATTCGAATTAACCTGGTAATCGGTAAATCTTATTGTGATTTTCTTGCCCACCTGTCAGAGCGTCACCAACTCCGCTTAGACCAGCCCCCGTCAAGGGGTTGGCGTATTTCTTTTGCGTTGCCTTTGTCATCTCCTTTCTGCTTGTGAATGTCCTGGATCACCAAATATACATTGCTTTATGTGTATATACACATAAAGCAATGTATTACCGAGTATTTGTTTTCAGTAATGGGTATTATTAGTAGCCTAAGGCACGAGCGCTTCTAACTTTGACAGCAGCCGTTTAAGCGTAGCCAGTTCTTCTTTGCCAAGGTACTCTTTCATAGTTCCTTGTGCCTCTCGCCATAGCGCCATCCCTGTAGCCACTACATCTTTTCCCGCTTGCGTCAGCTTAATTTGCCGGGTACGGGAATCTGTGCCCGGGTTAATCTCTATAAAGCCGGCATCAACCAGGGGCCTCATATTCCGGTTCAGCGTTGTCCGGTCAACACGCAAAATCTTTGCAAGCTCGTTGATGGTAGTCTGTTCCACTACTTCGAGATTGCTCAGCAGTGCCAACTGCGCAACGGTAAGTCCACTAGGCTTCAAAATCTCATCATACAGTTGAGTAACGGCCCGGGAAGCCCGCCGCATATTCAAACAATAACAAGGGCTGGGGGGCTTGGGATGAACTTCTTTAATAGCTTTCATGATTAACCTGCTTTCATTCCACCGGGTTAATTATGTGTATATACACATTTATTGCTTTAAATATACTACTTTACCTCATACTGTGTCAAGTCTCTCAAAAAATGGACGAAGGGGGACGGTCCTTTTTTGTCACCCTTACTCTTGTGTCATTAAAAGCAGAACTAGACTCAGCTCTTACCATGAGTATGGGGATAAAGTTTGACTCAAAGAATCGTCCCCGTGAGTCGTTAAGACAACAAGTGCCTATTTAAAATATCTAGACAATTTCTACTTTTTCCTTACGCAGGGCATCTATAAAATTCGTGCCTACCTGCAGGTTGCTCTGAACCAGCTCCGGGGGCGTTAAAGCCATCCATTGGTTGAGCGACATGTCGGCATAGTGGGCGGAACGGAATAATTCCAGAAACCAAAGGCTGCAGTCACCTGTGTTTTGGACATAGTGTCCGTAGGGGAACGGTATATAGCCTACATCACCGGCCTGGACATTGAAAGTGCGGGCATTGCCATTAGCGGCAAATGCCGTCATGCGCCCCATGCCGGCGATGTAGTATTGCCACTCGTCGTTGAAGTGCCAATGCATTTCTCGCATGCCGCCCGGCTTAACCTCCACCAACGCCGCCGCGGTTGTTGTTGAAATCGGAAAGTTAGTAGAATCGACGATGCGTACCGTCCCGTACGGATATATTAACGGCGCTTGGGCAAGCAACCGGTGTTTGAAGGATTTGGGCACAGTCCCGAAAGGATCAGGCACCTTCTGGCTTTGCGGTGGTCCGGGGATCTCCGCTTGGTAAATATAGCGTTGTTTGGATGGGATATTAGCCAAGGCGCTTTTCGGTACACCAAAATTTGCCGATAGTATTTCTTTCGGTGTATGGGCGAACCAATCGGAGATGGAAAAGGTACTGAGGTCAGAAAAATTGCCATCATTAAAGACAAGCAGAAACTCGCAGCCATTCTCCAACCCCTGAATGGTGTGCGGAATTCCTTCTGGAAAGAACCAGAGATCTCCCTCAAAAATATCACCAATGAAGTTGCGGCCGACCTGGTCAACCGAAGTAACGCGAGCGCTCCCGACCAATACATAAGCCCATTCGGTCTGTGAATGCCAGTGCATCTCACGTACACCGCCCGGCGTCAGGGCCATGTTCACCCCGGCCAGCGTGGTTGCGACCGGCAGTTCTCTAATCGTCACTTCCCTCGACCATCCGCCGTGATTTAATGTCATGTGGGCGTCGGAAAAAGAAAACTTCAAATTGGGGATTAAGCCGGCATCGGTGGCTGGCGGGACAAACATGTCCGGATTCTCAAGATCTCGCATGATGTTCCGCGGCCCCAGATCAAGAGCACCGGCACCATCAGGGCGTATCGGCTGCGGCAGATCTTCACACATCGCTTGATCACAGGCTCGTTTAATCATAGAACTGCCTCCTCATACGTTTATAAGGCATTTTTCAAGATTTAAAATTATGTTATATGTTATGTAAAATTAAGGCATGAGGCAACTGGTCCCTGGTATTTTTTTACGTTTTATTGTGTAATTATATGAGACACCGGATCGGTTAGACTTTAGTATGCGGGTAGGCCAGCCAGCAAGAGGTACAAAAAAGCAAAACTTGTTGTACACTCATACACAAGTTTTGCTCGAATTCGTTTCAATTGAATGTCTGCATTCCATAAAGGAAACTGCCGAAACAGAGTCCTGGCAAATCTGCCACTATAATCAGCAACTATTGGTGAGAGCAGGAGCTAATTTCCCCCGTTCTTGCGAGGGGAATTTTTTGACTCAAAAGAACCGCCCCCGTGAGTCACCTTTGAGTCATAAGATGCGGATACGACCAATAGTTCCAGAATCTTTCTTCTGTTTAGTAATGCCTGCTCGTTCACTTTCTTGAGAACCGGCGTCAATCGTTTGGAGAAAAGCCTAAGAGACACAGAAAGAACTCCTGTCAAATTTGGCAGGAGTTCTTCTTTTCGCGCAAGCTCAATGCCTCTGGTTTCGATTACCGGTCAAAGGTCCTTACAGACGAGAAAATAGCGCAAACCAGCTTGTTCCACAGTGCGGTTTATGCCGGTACTTCATCGTCAATTCAACAACTTGTTTCATCGTCGGCCCTTCCAGCCATTGAAGCCAAGCCAGGCGGCTATGCCGATGGGCAAGGCAAGGGTTATCCACGATAGCCACTGCCAGATGCCTGTCCCTACTAAGGAGCTTACCAGCCCGATCGTCGTCATGATAGCAATACCTATGGGAAAGCCCCAAATTTGACGAAAGGATTTGGGATATTGGGGCCCTGCTGCCTGCTGCGTTGGTACTGAGCGAGGCATATTTTTTTTATCCCTGATAATCCATCCGTATATACCGCTCATCAGCATGCCAATAGTAAGCAAATCCAGTAACGCCCACAGAATCTTTAAGGGTAAGCCACCGTAATTACCAACATGTAACGGATATGCCAAACCTAAAATGTCAGCATACCAGGGACGTTTCACCACGGTCATCAACTGCCCTGTTGCCGCATCCACTAAGACTGGTGTAAATAAATGTTGAGTCAACGGGGTCTTTCCATGTGTCCATACGTAGTAATGATAAGGGCTGGCGTTACCTGGAACACCAGGATAGACAATCATATCAACCCGGCTGCCTGGCAATTTTCGCTGAATCAGGTTCACCACTTTCTGCACAGAAGTTAGCTTTTCCGGCAGTGGCTTTCCATGATACGATACCAAAGCTGTGTCGATCACTGGTTTTGACCATAAATTATAAATTGGATAGCGCATCGTGTGAAGGACGCCTGTAAGACTAACCACGGTGATCCATAATAGCACGACAACGCCTAAGAATTTATGTAAATCCAGCCACTTATGACCGGGTCTCCCTTGGTTGCGAATGGTGCCAAACGGCAGCATTTTAGAAAAAGGCCCATACAATGCCACCCCTGACAGTAAAGCCACGAGAAATACGAGACCCATCACAGCAAGAATTAGCTCACCTGCTGCTCCAGCCAATAGATTATAGTGCAACCCCTTTACGACTTCTAAGAAATCTGATCCTTGGTGAAGAGTTGGTTTAACTACTTCTGATACTTGAGCAGTCCCGGTGTTAAAAATAAGTGTATGTGATCTGTTATTACTCTCCGCCGCAGGTATCAAACCAAAAATAACACTTTTTTTCTCATCTTCAAAATGGACATAATGAATTTTCTCATTGGGATAGTTTCCTTGAATAGCAGCTACCATCTGATCGGCGCGGACAGGATAGTTATTGCCTGACAGCGTAGACACAGGCTGATTATACTTACTGGGTAAATCATTGATTTCGTGAAGAAAAATCAACGGTAACCCAGTAATGCACATCAGCAATAAAAAAATGGCACAAATTAAGCTGGTCCACTTATGAACTGCATACCAAACCTTTATATGTTTACTAGCCAACATTACGTTTTATATTCTCCCTTACCGTACAGGAAAGCGTTTTCTACACCATTACCGTTATAAAAATCTTTCCTTTTTTGGTTGTACCAATGATTTTGTAACATAAATAGGTACTGCACACTACAGCGTAGGCAGTACCTATTTATTAAAAACTAATTCCCTGCTGAGCTATCCAGAATCAAAACCTATATACGGTGTTCTACGCCAATTACAAAGCTTCTCCCTGCCATCGGATACACGCCTGTAGCATAGTAAGAATAACCACTAACCAGCTCATAACCTTCATTGGTCAGGTTATAGCCTTTAAAATAAACCTGCGTATCATTAGTGGCTTGATAGCGAATATTCATATCCAAGGCTAGATACGAATTGGAAGTATAGGCTTTCGTACTCCGCCCGGTTGCTGCCAGCATCGTTAAACCGGCATCCCATTTATCCTGATTGTACTGGACGCCTAAAGAATATGCGTTAGGACGGCCATTGCTCAAGTCCAGTGCATAGTTAGCAGTTCCATTTTGTTTCTCCACTTTTGAATAAGAGTATCCAGCATTGACATTCCACTGGTCAGATAGTTTTCGCTTTACATTTAACTCCAAACCCTGTCTTTTTTCATGATCCACATTGACCCACCAGCCAACGTAATCGGCCGGAATCACATACGCCCAATCGATGGCATCTTTCAGCTTGCTTTGATAGATACTGGCCTGCAAACTGGTTTTATTATCAAGTTTTGTATCCATACCGAGGGTGACGGTGTTAGATGATTCTGGTTTTAAATCCGGATTTGGCAGCCAGGTCGCGGTATGGGCATAAAGATCCAGTACTCTCGGATTTTTAACCGCCTGTCCCCAGGATATATATACATTCGTATCCGGAGACAAGGCTTTATTCAGAGATACATGAGAAGTAACGTCACTGCCGAAAGTACTATGGTGATCATAGCGGTTGCCTATGGTTAACGTGTAATCATCTTTCAGCTTCCACCGACTCTCTACAAAGGCGGCATTTGTTGTAACATCGCCCTGCAGATTCGCACCACCGGTTAGTTCTTTCACTTCTTCCTTGCGTAACTCGGCCCCACCCACCAAGGTGTAATTCTCGTTTACTACCCAGCTTTGCTGCCATTCGGCCCCGGTTGCTTTGAGGTCATAGTTATATGGATTGCTAGAATAACGAGTTTTTCCTTCACTATTGTTTTGGTAAATACGGAAACTATCGGCCCCGCCTTGTCCTTTATTCCACGAATAAGTCAAGGCAACATTCGTATCGGAAAGTTTCCGGCGCGCATCAGGATTAGCAACAACACCTGTATCGACATTAGCCAGCATAATTCCAAAGCCGCCATCGTCCTTCATACGCTCGATGGCCAACGAAAGCTCATTGTCATTACCTAGTTGCTTATCCAGCCGTAAATTTATATATTCTTTGTCAATTTCACTGGAGTTAAATTCTCTGTTTTTCCCTGTCCGGGGATTGTTATAACTAAAATTATCCCGCTTCTGTTTATCCACTGTCAGCAAGTAGCTTATATCCTTGTCAACACCTTCGGTCGTGAAGGCATACCGCTCAAAATTCCAGGTGCCGAATTCTGTTGTTACTTTTGTAGCGTTTTCTTTGGCCTGTTTGGTGATGATGTTAATAACACCGCCGACAGCGGCACTGCCATACAGAGACGAATTGGGGCCGCGCACAATTTCAATCCGCTCTATATTCTTTACGGCCATATTATCAATGTTCATCCCATTCAAGCTAAAGCCGTTATAATGTGGATAATTCATTTTTCGGCCATCCACCATGACCAGAACACGGCTATCACCATTAAGGATGGGGTAAGAACCACCACTGCTTGTCCCCATATTTACATTATTAGCGGCTAAAATATCCGATATTTTACTATAAGTGCCTTTTTCAATCTCGGCATTGCCGATAACGGTAACATTAGCTGCTACTTCACTTTTCTTCATTGGAATACGGCTTGCAGTCACGACATATTCATCGAAATCAAATTCCTGTTCTTCTGCATATATATCATTCGCGATTCCCAATGATAGTGCACTGCAGATTAAGCCGTACAGTAGGATTTTTGCCTTTTTGTTCAATAAAAACCTCTCCCTTATACCCACCTTTATTTCCGGGCAATGATAATGATATTAATTATCATTATCATTGCATTAATTATAATATAAGAAAAAATTACCATTGTCAATATTGGATAATCTCTGACACCCTATTTCAGCAAAATTGGTAATCTAGCGTACAAACTCATAAGTCAGCCTGCAGCTTCAGCAAAGGACTGTTTGAAACAAAAAAGTATTAACCCTTATTAGCTAAGAGTTAATACTTTTAACGCAGAGACAACCAAGGAATTCCGCCGGGACGGTTAGCATGAAAACTATTTGCTAAAAACTGCTTCAGTAAAAGCCCCTATTTCGAGATAACATTATTGTGGCTGCCCTGCTTAAACTTTCCATAGTTTAAACTAAACCAGGTTTCCCAGAGCGCAATGCAATACCATTCAAATAAAATGGCAGCCAGCTAAACAATTGGAACCGTGATTCTCCTGCTGTCTGTTCGTGCCAGCCTTTTGCCCAGGCAAACACAAAAAAACCGGCTAATTTGCTACAAGATCTAGCAATAGCCGGCTTTGTGTACGTCGGGGACACCGGGAACGGTCCTTTTGGGGCACCCTTTATTCCCGGTAGCACTAAGGGTACCAGAAAAGTTGACTCAAGAGAACCGTCCCCGTGAGTCATTTCTCTAGAATAAGAATTTCACGTGACCGTTATCTATGTCATAAATCGCACCAACAATTTTTAGACAATCAGTAGCTAAGGCTTCCCTGATTAAAGGAGCCGACTGTATTCTGTAGATGTTCAGATTCACATTCTCTTTGATTGAATTATACAGTAAATCTCCCTGCTGCCTTCTTGCTTTTTCCACAGCAGGTCTTATGGCCTCAACAACCAGCTCTATGAAACCAGGTGCCGGATAATCTGCCACTGCTGCTACTACAGCTCCGCAATCGGTATGTCCTAATACCACAATCAGCTTAACATTAAGAACTGCCACAGCATATTCTACACTCCCGAGGCCAATGGGATCCACAACCTCGCCGGCTGTCCGGACAACAAATATATCCCCAATCCCTTGATCAAATACGATTTCCGGTGGTACGCGTGAATCGGAGCAACTGACAATCACAGCAAAGGGGAACTGTCCCGCCTCTGCTGCATTCTCTCTTCTTTCTGCCCCGCCATCCTGATC
>JAEWGR010000170.1 GCA_023388195.1 Bacillota bacterium | reverse complement strand
CGCTTACCCCGGTAGAAAATTTAGCGGTGAGGTCAGTGAAATCGGGGCAGCAACCGGATCACAGTTTGCCTTACTTCCAACAGAAAATACCTCAGGCAATTACACTAAAGTTACTCAGAAACTGCCGATTAAAATCAAGGTTACCGTCAATGATGCCTATACACTAAAACCGGGCATGTCAGCGATAGTAAACGTGCATGTTAGTTAATGAAAGAGGTGGGGGGGATGGAACAAACTATTTCGCCTAATAAATATCTGGTGCTACTTACTGTTACGCTGGGAACCATGCTCAGTGGCTATGTGAGCAGTTCGGTTAATATTGCGTTGCCCAATATTATGCAGGTTTTTGGTTTTACTATGGATTCAGTTGTTTGGGTATCGCTGGCATATATGCTGCCTTATGGCTCAATCCTGCCGATTACAGGAAAATTAGGAGACCAGTTTGGCCGTAAAAAGTTGTATCTTATCGGTCTTTGCATTTTTACAGCCGCTACCCTGTTAATCGGTTTATCCTGGAACAGTACCGTGTTAATTGTTTTCCGGATTGTGCAGGGGATCGGTGCCGGACTCCTTTTTCCTAATGCGATGGCGCTGGTTTCAGAGGCATTCCCGGCCCAAGAGCGCGGCAAAGCATTGGGGCTGTGGGGAGCTCTGGCTGCTGCCGGCAGTGCGCTTGGACCCACAATTGGCGGTTCCATTGTTGAATATCTGGATTGGCATTTAATCTTCTACTCTATCCTGCCGTTTGCGGTCGCCGGTATTCTCCTGGGTGTAAAAGTATTGCAGGAATCCAGGGCCGAGCATGCCGATGCTACTGTTGATTATATCGGGGGCGCCTTGTTGGTAGTCAGCCTGAGCTGTTTGCTGCTGGTACTCAATCAAGGCGCTAAAGAAGGGTGGTCTTCCGTGTATATCGTCAGCCTCAGTATGGGGGCGGTATTCTCAATGGGACTATTCTTATTCCTGGAAAGCCATATGGATAAGCCGATGGTTGATCTTGGTCTATTTAAAAACACCACATTTACGATGTCTAATATTGTGGGTTTTCTGTCCTTTATGGCGATGTACGGCGGCTTATTCCTATTGCCGTTTTATCTTCGTAATATACAAGGTTTTACCGCCATTCATGCCGGTATAGCGATGCTGCCGCTCACCCTGGCGATGGTAGTGCTTGCTCCGGTAGGCGGGCGTCTTGCAGATCGTTTTGGGGCAAAGATTCCGGCTTCGGCCGGTATGGCCATTATGGCTGCTGCCCTCTATTCTTTCCGGCTTCTTGATGACAAAACCCCTTATTCTTATATTGCACTGGGGCTTATTGTTATGGGGGTTGGGCTGGCCTTAACCATGTCGCCGTTGTCAAATGGGGTTATGGGTTCGTTGCCTAAAGATAAACTGGGAGTTGGGTCAGGGGTATTCAATTTGTTTAAGAATGTTGGCGGCAGTGTGGGGGTTGCTGTCATGGGGACCTTGCTTGACAGCAGGACTACCTTTCATACGGCTGTTTATGGCAATTCCTTAAACATAACCTCTGACGCAGCCAACCAGACAATTGCAACAATGCAGGGCTATTTTGTCCACAACGGTTTTACGCTTAGTGAAGGCAAGCTGATGGCTGTAACCGTTTTAAAAGGAATGCTGGCAAAACAAGCGGCTGTATTGGCCTTTGACGATGTGTTTTTGATTACTGCGGTATTGTGCGCTAGCGGTATTGTACCGGCGCTTTTAATTCGCGATGCCAGAAAGGAGAAAAAGCAGGCTGAGTCAGTCAAGGCCGTGGTGGCAGAGGTCAATTAGCGGCATAACACGGAAAGAGCAGATGCTTTACAAATTACTAAAAATCTGTTATTTTAGGTATATGCTGATCAGAAAACTGAAGGCCAAGTTCATTGTGGTGAACTTTGGCCTTTTTTCTTTTAAGTAAGACTAGGGAGGGAATTCAAAAATGGAACAGGCTTGGGCCCGGCAATTGGACAAGTTGAACAAGGTTGAATTAATCAAGCTCGAAAAAGACGGCTTGGATATAGTCAACGACATCGAACGTTTTGCGAAACTTGGTTTTGATGCTATTGAAGAAAAAGATTTTGATCTGCTTAAATGGCTCGGGCTGTATATATCCCGGCCTAAAGAAGCAGGCTTCTTTTTACTGCGGGTAAAAGTCCCGGGCGGGGTGCTGACCTCTGCCCAGGCCAGGGTATTAGGCAGCCTGGCCCGTGACTATGGCCGCAGCCTCCTGGATATTTCTACAAGGCATGCTATCCAGCTGCACTGGATTCGCGTAGAATATTTACCTGATATCTTTGACAGGCTGGAGAAGGCTGGTTTAAGCTGCCTGGAGTCTGCTGGCGACTGTCCTCGTACGATTGTAGGCAATCCGGTGGCAGGGTATGATCCGGAAGAAGTAATTGATGCGGCCCCTATTTTACAACAGGTATCGGATTTTTTTCATAATAACAGAGATTTTTCCAATCTCCCCCGTAAATTCAAGATGTCCATTTCCGGTAGTATTCATAATCCGGTACACGCTGAAATCAACGATTTATCCTTTACCCCGGCTGAAAAAGAACTGGCTGGGGAAAAAGTGCTGGGATTCAATGTCCTTGTTGGTGGTGGTCTGTCAGCCCAGCCAAGTATGGCGGTGCCGCTAAATATCTTTGTCCGGCCAGAGCAGGTGTTGACTGTAGCCAAGGCCGTGGCTGCCATCTTCCGCGATTACGGTTACCGGGAAAAACGCAATCACGCCAGGCTGAAATTCCTGTTACAAGACTGGGGTATTCATAAGTTCCGCGAGGAAGTTGTTAAACTGACAGGACAACTGGCTGCGGGCGGCCGGGATTTAACCGTTGACTGGAATGCCGGGTGCCTGTATGGCGTCAACAAACAGAAACAGGCCGGTCTTAATTATGTTGGCTTAAGCATACCGCTGGGGCGTTTGGATGCCGGCGAGATGGAACAATTGGCAGCCCTTGCCGAACAATATGGCGATGGTTCACTGCGCACAACCAACGCGCAGAATATAATGGTACTTAACATTCCTGATGGGCAGGTGGAAAAGTTGCTTGCGGAACCCGTATTGACGCGGCTGACTCCATTCCCCGCACCGTTTACGGCCCGGGCCGTCTGCTGCACCGGTACGCAATTTTGCCCGCTTGGCATTGCCGAAACCAAGCAAAGAGCGGCAGCTATTCTTGCCTATCTGGATAAACAGGTGAAACTGGCGGAACCCCTTGTGCTCCATATTAGTGGTTGTGTAAATTCCTGTGCCCAGCAGCAGGTTGCCGATATTGGTCTGCAGGGAGTCATGGCAAAAGTGGGCGATCAGCTGACAGAGGCCTTTGTGTTCTCGCTTGGCGGAAAATTGGGGCCCCAGGCTGCTTTCAGCGTCAAGCTTAAGGGCAGCGTTCCCGCTGATCACGCAGCGAAAGCAATTGAAAGCCTTGCTGTGTTTTTTACAACCGGAAAA
The DNA here is from genome assembly GCA_023388195.1 of Bacillota bacterium. Classification (GTDB taxonomy): domain Bacteria; phylum Bacillota; class Negativicutes; order Sporomusales; family Sporomusaceae; genus Sporomusa. The sequence goes on along the minus strand of JAEWGR010000170.1, from coordinate 4,837 downwards.
TTACCCGGCGAACATTTTAATCAGTTTGTTCAACGAGTCGGCTTGGCAGGTTTCCAGCTTGAGCTGGATAAATATATTGCCCAGGGATAATTGATCGTAGGCCACTTCTTAGAGCGAGAAGTGGCCTGAATTTTTTTGACCAGGTGCATTTTAAAATGTCCTCATCCAATGAACAAATGTATTAATAACGAAGAAGGTTAATAATATGTTGACAATAAAGATGTAAAGGTGTATAGTGTGTTTTGAGTACAAAATACATATATTCCTCGACACAAATACATTCTGTAACAAAAGAGCCCAAGTTATATGCTTGAGGCTGGAATAATCAGTCCGGGGAACAAGAAGGGCAGGAGAAAATATGCGAAAAAAATTAGTTGCAGTGGCGATGAGTACATTGCTTATGGCCGGTGTACTGGCCGGTTGCGGCGGTGGTGCCAAAGAAGAGGCCAATGTTATCAAGCTTGGCGGTAATTTCGAACTGACAGGCAGTGTTGCCAATTACGGCAATCAGGCGGTCAACGGCATTAAACTGGCAATTAAACAGGCCAATGCGGCCGGCGGGATTATGGGCAAGCAGATTACCCTCGTCCTGGCTGACAATAAATCGGAAGCGGCCGAAGCAACGAATGCGGCCACGAAGTTGATTACCCAAGACAAGGTTGTGGCTATTTTCGGGCCGGCAACCAGCTCCAACACCCTGGCTACTGTGCAGGTGTCCCAGGACAATAAGGTGCCGGTACTTACCCCGACAGGCACGAATGAAAAGATTACCGTAGATAATGGCAAAACCCGGCCGTATGCTTTCCGCTCGTGTTTTATTGATCCGCTGCAGGGTACCATTATGGCTAACTTTGCCAGCAATACGCTGAAAGCGAAAACTGCGGTTATTTATATTGACAATAGTTCTGATTATTCAAAGGGACTTGCCCAGTCATTTGAAACCCTGTTTACACAAAATGGCGGCCAGGTGCTTGGCAAAGAAGCTTTTCTCCAGAAAGATCAGGACTTTAAGTCTACCCTGACAAAAATTAAAGCTCTGAATCCGGATGTGGTATTCCTGCCGGCTTACTATGAAGAGGTAGGTAAAATTCTTAAGCAAGCCCGGGAAATGGGCATGAATATGCCATTTCTTGGCACTGACGGCTGGGATGACAGCAAAGTGGTGGAAATTGCCGGGGTGGCACCGCTTAATAATTCTTTCTTCAGCAGCCACTTTTCCTCACAGGATACCGACCCTAATGTCGTAAAATTTATTGATGCCTACAAACAGGAATACAACCAGGAGCCCAGTGTCTTTTCCGCTCTGGGTTATGATGCCGGCTTACTGATGATTGATGCTATCAAACGGGCTAACAGCACCGATCCGGCTAAAATTCGTGAAGCGCTGGAGCAAACCAAAAATCTGCAGCTAAGTACAGGCCTTGTGACCATTGATGCCAATCACAACCCGATCAAAAGTGCTGTGGTTATTGAGATGAAAGACGGTAAACAGGTATTTAAAGAAAAAGTGACTCCTAAACTGTAAAGGCCGGTTTGGCGGTTGAAGTGCGGCCTGCAACCGGATAAATTGCCCAAAAATGGTTGACAGTTTAATGCACATATGCTACCATATATATAAGATATAAATGTTCTTGCTGACCGGAAAACCGGAGGCAATCGACGGCTGAGTTAGCTTCGATTGCCTCTTTTGTTTTGCGGTACTCTGGTAATACTTATTTTTGGTGAAAAAGGTTAAAATATCATTAATGACAGGATATGAGAGGATGGGATATCATGGCTAAAATTTATGGGAATCTGACTGAACTAATTGGTAACACTCCCCTTGTTGAACTGAAAAGCTATGCTGCAAAAAGAGAACTTGGCGGCAAGGTAATTGCTAAACTTGAATACTTCAATCCGCTGGGCAGCGTCAAAGACCGCATTGGTCTGGCAATGATTCAGGATGCCGAAGAAAAAGGACTTATTAATAAAGATACGGTTATTGTTGAACCTACCAGCGGTAATACCGGTGTCGGCCTGGCTTTTGTTGCTGCCGCCCGTGGCTATAAGCTGATTCTGACAATGCCGGAAACCATGAGCATTGAACGGCGCAAGCTGGTTAAGGCTCTGGGCGCGCAAATTGAGCTGACACCAGGTGCAAAAGGGATGAAAGGTGCCATTGCCCGGGCGGAAGAGATTGTTGCTACTACCCCCGATGCCTGGATACCACAACAATTCAAAAATCCGGCTAATCCTGCTATTCACCGCAAGACGACTGCTGAAGAAATCTGGCAGGATACTGACGGGGCTGTTGATATCGTCGTCGGTGGCGTAGGCACCGGCGGCACGATTACCGGTATTGCTGAAGTCCTTAAAGACCGCAAGCCGGGATTGAAAATCGTTGCTGTTGAGCCGGCTGATTCACCGGTACTCTCTGGTGGCAATCCTGGTCCCCATAAAATTCAGGGTATTGGTGCCGGCTTTGTGCCAGATGTCTTTAAGCCCGGACTGATTGACGAAATCATTAAAGTGCAGACAGATGAAGCGTACCAGACTGCCAGAGATGCAGCTGCTACCGAAGGCCTGCTTGTGGGTATATCCAGCGGCGCGGCCCTCTATGCTGCTACCGAGCTGGCCAAACGTCCGGAAAACAAAGGCAAGACCATCGTTGTCATTTTACCTGATACCGGTGAACGGTACCTGTCAACCCCGCTGTTTGGCGAAGAATAATCAATAGAAATAAAGGGCGCTCTGCTTAGCAGAGTGCCCTTTTTACATGATCAGAAAGTGTATCGGTTTCTGATCATAAGTAAGAACAACTTAACCTAAGGGGACAGGCGGCTTCTGCCGGCGTCCTGAAGGACTTGGCAGAAGCCAAGTCTTTTCTTATTTCCTGCTTGTAAACCATGTTCCGGATTTGGCACATGCGCAATAACGTCTCTGCCAAATGTTGAATTATTCCAGCGGGATTGAAATGCGGGCCTCGTAATAGAAAGGATCGCCAGAAGCTGCGATATCATCAAGGATACTTTCTATATAGACGTGGCCGGTAAAGGTAAGCCTGTGCTCAGCTGCATAGTCTACCAGTTGCTGAACGGCCGGGTTTATTTGTGGCCAGTCCCCCTTGTAATAGCCTATGAGGTAACGTCCGCCAGGCTTACAGGCATAAGTGGCTGCTGGGGATTTTTTTTCATCAACAGGATAAAAACAATGCATAATTTGATTGAAGTAGTTTGGATCGGGATTTCCCTGTTGTACATGTTTTGCAGGCAGCATGTAACCGCCTGGATAGCCACTGTAGCTGTGGCTATGATAGCAGGCATACATAAAACTGGTGAGGACTTTCATCGCCTTTTCAGCAGGCATACCGGCAATGGAGGCACTGATTACGATTGGCTGGGCTTTTAGATCCAAAATTTCGATTTTGGCCGGATCAATCATTTGGGTCGCTTCCATGGTGCCAATCTTATTTTGTACCACTCTTTGCAGCCAGAGGAGTTCGGTAACTTCCCGCTCCAGCATTTGATTTTGCTTATGAAGAAATGCCAGTAGATTCTGAGGGGTGTTGTGGGTCAGTTGGTTTTTTATTTCCTCTAAAGGTACACGCAGTTTGCGCAGCAACTGAATGGCATCAAACAATGAAGTTTGCGCAATCGTATAATAACGGTAGCCATTTTCTTTTACCACAGCCGGTTTAAATAAATCAATGCTGTCATAATACATCAGAGTTCGTTTGTTAATACCGTACAGAGCGGCAAATTGCCCGGTAGTAAACTGCTTTTGCAAAAACTCATTCATAGTGAAATTCTCCTCTTGACTATTCAGTTACTGTATACTTTATAATAACCTAATAGGGTAAAAATGGTCAATTCTGGTAAGAAAGAGATAAGTTGGCAGAGCGGCAAGCATAAGGCTGCTCTTCCTTTATTTAAAAAAACGGGGAGGTTGAACAGCCGTGTTTTCAGTAAAAGTGAGGAAGGGCTGCTGGGCAGGTGTGAGTGCGGTAATGATGATTTTGATCCTTGCCGGCTGTGGCAGTTCACAGGAGAATGTACAAAAAAAAGCAGTGCCGGTTAAAGCCGTAAAGGTCATCCGGCAGGATGTCCAGTTAACCAATGAGTACGCGGGTCAGGTGCAGGCGAAGAATGAAGTGAAAATTCAGGCCCGCGTATCAGGCAATATTGTGGAAAAAATGATTGCCGGCGGTGATCATGTTACCGTTGGTCAGCCATTGTTCCGCATCGACAGCATTCAATATGAAAGCACACTGCTTTCTGCGCAGGCGCAGCTGGCACAAGCTGAGGCTAATTGGGAAAACTCACGGATTGATACCGAACGCTATCAAAATCTGTTGAATGCAGCCGCTATTCCCGAACAGCGTCTGACCACGCAGAAAGCAACCGAACGGCAGCAGGAAGCGGTCATGGCTTCCTACCGTGCCCTGGTAAGAAAAGCACAGGATGATGTAAGCAGTACCCTGGTAGTTTCACCGATCAATGGCCGTATCGATGTAAACGATGTCGGTGTAGGCACGTATGCGCAAGCCGGGAGTACGACGTTAGTTACGGTGAGTGATCTGGACCCGGTGTTTATACAATTTAGTATGAGCGAAAATGAATACCTCACCTTGCGGCAGGTTTCACAACGCGAGGTTGCCAGCGGCGGCTGGGGGGAAGATGTGATGATTACCTTAAGCAACGGGGCCCTGTATCCGGTCAAAGGAAAAGTTACGCAAGCCGACAGAGGCTTGGCTAACAATAGCGGCACCCTAACGTTAAAAGCCGCTTTTGCCAATCCGGAGGGGATTCTGATTCCGGGCATGTTCGCCAGGGTAAAAATCGCCGGCGTGCCCATAAAG